>JAVXWV010000699.1:0-4030 GCA_032230775.1 Mycobacterium sp.
TGTCGATCACCGAGCAGGCCAACGAGAAGTCCGACGAACTCTACGCGTGGGTAGAGAGCCAAACCGTCGACGAGATTCGTGATCTTGCTACGGCGTTTCGTATCCCCAACGCCCCAGTTGCCAACGGTGCCAACGTCGAATCCCTCGATCACTTCGAGGCGCGCGGGTCGTTCATATCGAATCCGCGCGACGGATTTACTCAGCCAGGGCCGCCGTATCGCATGCAGCCTGCTCAGCTGCGCCCGCCCCAGCCGGCGCCCCGCCTCGGCGAACACACCGATCACTACCGCCGAAACAATATTCCGGGTCGCAAATCCCAGCGTTCAGCAACCGGGAACATTGTTTCGCCGAAACCGCCGTTCGAGGGGCTGCGCGTGCTCGACGTGACGACCTTCTGGGCCGGGCCGTCCTGCACGCACATGCTGGCGATGCTCGGTGCCGAAGTCATCCATATTGAGTCGACGCGTCGGCCCGACGGCACCCGGCTGATCGCGGGCATCCCGATCACCGAAGACCAGTGGTGGGAGAAGTCGCCGATCTTCTCGGGCCTCAACACGAACAAGAAGGGGCTGACGCTCAATCTGCAGAGCGCCGCAGGCCGCGAACTCCTTTTGCGGCTGATTGCGACGTGCGACGTCATCGTCGAGAACTTCACCCCGCGCGTGCTGGATCAGATCGGGCTGGATTTCGCTGCCGTGCAAGCGGTCCGGCCCGACGCGATCATGCTTCGGATGCCCGGCTTCGGGCTCGACGGGCCGTGGCGGGACAACCCCGCGTTCGCATATGTCATCGAGGCGGCGGCTGGGATCAGCTGGCTGACCGGCTATCCCGACCGCAATCCCTACGAGCCGTACTCGGTCGGCGACCCCAACGCCGGCGTTCATGCTCTCAACGCGCTGTTGCTCGCGCTTGAGCATCGCCGCAGCACCGGCGAAGGCGTGCTCATAGAGGCGGCCATGGTCGACGCCGCGCTCAACATCGCGGCCGAACAGGTCATCGAGTACTCGGCGTACGCCGCGCTGTTGCAGCGCACAGGAAACCGGGGCCCGGCCGCGGCGCCACAAAACCTGTACCGCACCAACGAGATCGACGAGTTCGGCAGGCGTGACTGCTGGGCTGCCGTTGCCGTCGCGACCGATGAGCAGTGGGCCGGATTGCTTGACGCGCTCGGCAGGCCGGACTGGGCGACCGACCCCGCGCTGGCGACCGCGGACGGCCGGCGTCAACACCACGATCTCATCGACGAGCACCTCGCAGTGTGGTGTGCGGAGCGCACCGGCGACGAGATCGTCGGCGCGTTGTGGGAGAACGACGTCCCGGCGGCCAAGGTCATGCAGCCACACCGTCAATCCGAGCTGCCGCAGCTCGCCGCTCGCGGCTTCTTCGAAGTCGTCGACCATCCGGTGAATGCGACGACCAAGCACAGCGCCCTGCCGTTCAAACTCTCGCGGGGCCCGGAACGCGTCCATGTGCAGCCAGCTCCACTACTCGGACAGCACAACCATGAGGTGCTGTCCGAACTGGGCCTCAGCGACAAGGACATCGACGAACTCGAGTCGCAGGATGTGATCGGCACCGCGCCGGCCATGCACGGCACGACGGTCGGATAGCCTCCAAGACGTGGCCATCGATCCGTCCAACATCCTGCTCACCGGCCGCGTCGCGGTGGTTACAGGCGGGGGAGAGGGCATCGGCAGGGGTATCGCTGAAGGACTGGCGGCGTTCGGTGCGTCGGTCGCCATCTGGGAACGAAACGCCGATACTTGCGCGTCGGCCGCTGAATCCGTTGGCGCACTGGGCATCGTGACCGATGTCAGGGACAGCGAGCAGGTGGATGCGGCATTGCAGCGCACCACAGGCGAACTCGGGACGCCGTCCATCCTCGTCAACAACGCCGGTGGCGTGTTCAAGTCCCCGTTGCTCGACACCAGCGAGAACGGTTGGGACGCGCTCTACAGGTCCAATCTGCGCCACGTGCTGCTGTGCACCCAGCGCGTGGTGCGTCGTCTGGTCGACGAGGGCCAACCCGGAAGCGTCATCAACGTCACGTCGATCGAGGGTGTGCGGGCCGCGCCGGGCTACGCCGCGTACGCGGCTGCGAAGGCGGGCGTCATCAACTACACCAAGACCGCGGCGCTCGAGTTGGCAACACACAAGATTCGGGTCAACGCGCTCGCCCCGGACCTGACCATGACCGAAGGAATCACGCGGGTGTCACCGGACGGTTTGCCGCCCGGTGCCGACCACATGATTCCGATGGGCCGGGCTGGACACGTTGACGAGATGGCAGGCGCGGCAGTGTTTCTCGCGTCCGACATGTCGAGCTACATAACCGGCCAGACCATCCACGTCGACGGCGGAACGCAGGCCGCGAGCGGCTGGTACCACAACCCGAAGACCGGCGAGTACCAGCTGGGGGGCGCGGACGAGAGGAGCACTGAATAGATGGAGCTAGTCAGTGCGTCCAGCCCTCGGCGGCCTGCTCGTCGAAGGTGCGGTCGATGCGCCCGAACCGCCGCTGAATCGATTCCCGCGCCGCCCGGTGCGGTAGCACGTAGAGACGGTTGGCGAGGATCGCCTCCGTGGTCAGGCGGGCCACGTCCTCGACGTTGAGCACGGAATCGTCCTCCGGCGCGGACGCCAATTGCTGGACGGTCTGTGCCTCCGAGCGGGCGGGGCCGTAGTCCTCGCTCCTCACGCGCTCGGTGTTGGCCAGCAGGTTGGTCTCCACGATCATCGGACACAGCACCGATACCCCGATGCCGTTGGGCCGCACCTCCCGGGCCAGGGTCTCAGCGAGGGCAACAACGCCGTACTTCGCGACGCAGTAGGGCCCGAGCCCGACGTTCGGGATCAGCCCAGCGAACGACGATGTGAAAACGATATGACTCTCCCCGCCCTGGGCGATCAATCGCGGCAGGAACGCCTCGACACCGTGGATCGGCCCCCACAGATCGACATCGATCACAAACCGCCAGTCGTCGTGGCTGGTCTGCACGATCGGACCGGCGTAGGCGATGCCTGCGTTGTTGAACACGACGTGTACCTCACCGAACACCCGAAACGCCTCATCGGCGAGGCGCCCGACGTCGTCGAGTTTGCGCACGTCGCACATGACACCGTGCGCGTCGACCCCGTCCGCGCGCAGGGTCGCGACCGCGTCGTCCAGCGCAGACTGATCGATGTCGCCGAGCATCACCCGTGCGCCTCGGCTGGCGAACTCTCGTGCCGTTGCGAAACCGATGCCGTTGGCTCCACCGGTGATGACTGTCGCGCGCCCTTCGAAATTCTCCACGGCGCGAACACTATGCGTTTACGAGCGGTCGTATGGCTTGTCTGGTGCGGGCTCGCCCAATTTGGCGCGGATCGCACCCCAGGGATCGGCGTATTGGCCCGGTGCATTCCCGTAGGCCGACCGGCGCTTCATCACCTCGCGAACGATCGGCGCGAGCAGCCGGCCCCAGTATCGCGTCCACCAGAACTTCGCCGACAACTCGGCCATCACGTCGGACCATGAATGATGCTGGAACTGCAACGCTTCCTGTGCCCTGGTGGTGTCCATCCAGTCGGTTACGAACCAGTCAGTGTCGCTGTTGGGGTCGCCCGGCCGTCCGGGCGGGATCGCACCCGGCATTCCCAGCGCTGACACGAGAGCCGGTGCGAGGTCGCCGTAGCAGTGGCGGTGTGAGTCGTCGCCCGCGATCAGGAGGATCTCGCCTGCGACATCGGCCGTCGTCGCAGCGGCACATGCCCACGCAACGTCGCGCACGTCGACCGTTTGCACCCGATTGTCGCTGGGCAGTGCGCTCTCAAAAAACATGGCGTCGCCGCTCAGCGGCAGCGCCGACAAGTCGGTAGTAAGCACGCCGCCGAACCGCAGCACCACCCAGTCCAGCCTCGACGACTGCACAATCTCCTCGGCCTCCGCATTCGTACCGCTGTAAACGTCGCACGGCCGCATCGGGTCGTCCGCTGTCAGCGGCTCAGGAGTGGGGTGCGGGTTGCGGGGGCCGAAGACCGCGTTGCTCGA
>JAVXWV010000734.1:0-4777 GCA_032230775.1 Mycobacterium sp.
TGGGACGGTCATTGATCGCGCTAGCCAAACTTCGTGGACTGAAGACGATCAACCTGGCCCGTGACGACGCAACGTTCGCCGAGCTCACAGAGGCCGGGGCCGACGTGGTCCACGTCGATGACCCCGAGGCGGTCGGCGATGTTCGAGCAGTGATCGGCGACGCGCGAGTGGCGCTGGCAGTGGAAGCCGTCGGTGGTCCAGGTGTGGGGCGGCTGCTCGAATTGCTGTCCGACGGTGGATGGTTGGTCAGCTATTCGTGGGCCAGGGACGAACCCATGTGGGTCGACACCTCGACACTGGTCGGCAAGCACCTCACGGTCCGCGGATTCTTTGTCGGCGACTTCGACTACCGCGACAAGGTGGTGCCTGTCATTCGTGAAGCGGCACCGCTGGTGGCCGCCGGTACCCTTGTTGTGCCCGTGGCGAGCGTGTACCCCCTCGAGCATATCCAGGACGCGGTGCAGCATCTCCTCCGGGGCGGCAAGATCCTGCTGAAAGTGGCGGGGCGATGAAGGTGCGCCGACTGACAACAATCGCGTTGCCCGCCGTTGAACTTCGGCGGTGATGGTCGCGCGCTGTGCGTCGAGCCCGGCGCCACTTGCTGCCTGCTCATCCGTAGACGCTCGGATGTACGCACCCGCGGATCCCGCTGGCGGTGTCCGAATACGCCGACGAGTTGCGCCCACCCCAAGGCTGTACAGCAAACGACCGTTTGCTGCACAAGCTGCCCATTTGGACATAGCTATCGACTCTCATTGTGGCCAAACGAATTTCGTTGTGTTTCCTATAGCCCATCGATCCCGGTGAGCACGAGAAAGTGAACTATCTGCGAGGCCGGCCGGACCGCATCAAGCGCTAGGCTGCAGTCATGCTGCCGTCGCGAGCTGTGAATGCCGTTGTCCGAGAAGATGAACCAGCGCTGCGGGTGCCGGGTCGGTGCCGATGCCCGTGACGATCGTGCCGCTGATGGCGTCCGTGACTTCGTGGGCGGCCTCGTGAGGAAGCATGTGCCCGGCGGTGGGGATGTGCACGTGCGTGGCGCCGGGGATGGCGGCGGCCATGTCGCGGGAGTGCGACGGCGGGGTCAGGAGGTCGACTCCGCCGCTGATGATGGTCGTCCTGGCGCGAATGGAGGCGAGCGTGGCGTATTGGTCGTAGGACCGCAGGCTTGGCAGGAACCCGACGGCGGTGGTGAGGGATGCTGCGGCCATGGCCGTATCGAACAGCGTCGCCAGTGTGGCGCGCGCGTGGTCGCCGACTTGGAGGGCCATGGCGGCGCACACGGGCTTGGTGAGCAGGCGAACAGCCCGTTGAGGCGCGCGAGTCGCGAGCTTGCACAGTACGTCCGTAGCGGGACTGGCCAGGAGTCGGGCCACACCGCGCTCAGCGAGCCGACCCGCCGCGGTGGCGACGAGGACGACTCCGTGCGGCTCCACGGGTCGATCAGCGGCAGGCTGGCCTAGGTAAGCGAGGGCGACCATCCCGCCCATTGAGTGGCCCACGAGGGTGAGCGGGCCGGTCACGTCGAGCGCTGACAGGACTTCGGCAAGGTCGGCGGCGAGCTGCTCGACGACGTAGGTGCTTGTCGGGGCCGAATCCGAGCTTCCGTGGCCGCGGTGGTCGTAGCTGATGATCCGGATTCGAGAGCCCCACCGCCGGGTCAGGTGACGGATCTGGCCAGCCCACGAGCCTTGCTCAAGGCAGAGTCCGTGCAGGAGCACCACGGTGGCCTCGGCGTCGACGGGCCCCTGGTCTCGCACCGCGAGCCGCACGCCGTCGCGGACAGTCACTGTCCGGTCGGTACGAGCCGCGGTTCCTGTAGTCATGACGGAAATAGTCGTTGATCAGGTAGTGGCTCCGTAATCGCCGGGAAGCCAGATTCCCCTCCGTAAAGGGAACAGTTTCCTATCCACCAGGTAAGCCTCGGTGCGAGCAGACTGCTTGCAATCTCCACCTGATCTCCACAGAACCTCCAAGCTTGAGCGCGGCCATTCGCCGAGCATCGAGCCATGCCAGAAATTCTCATTGCCGCGCCGCCGCGCGAACTCTCGAGACGGCCTTCGCGCGGCGCGATGGTGTCGCCGAGATCGCGGCGCTCGTCGACGAGGTCGTCAGTGAACACAGCGCGGCGGTGCACCGATGAGCGGGTGCGCCGACCCGTTCGGCCGCCCGCCGACCGCGCCGCAGGCCGAGGTGCGGGACGAACCCGAAAAGTCGAGTAGTCGGCTACGCGTGTCTACCGCCAACATCCGGAGAAGTCTCGAGTCATGGTTACCGAACTGCAGTTCATCGCGGTAGCGGTGTTCTTGATCTGGGGTCTCGTGGCCTCGCTATGCGGGGTGCTGACGGCCGCCCCCGACGCGGCACAGCTGGTCCGGCACCACCGAGGCAGCGAGCCGGACGACCCGCCGCCGGCGGATGTCCACGTCGCTGCGGCCAGACCGTCGATCGACCCCTCGCTGGAGGCACGGGCGACATAGCTGTCGAGCGAAGGGACGCGTCTGGCGTAGGCTTGAGCGCAGGAGGCGACGTTCCTGCCTGGACCGCTGGTCCGGGTGTTCCACCGGTCGTTAACGGGTGGACTCAACTGGTACGAAACGTGGACGCCCCGGCACAGCGTGCGTGTCCACGGATGGGACGGAAAACCACACGCGCACCGCGATGACGCGCGCTACATCCCATCAATCCAAGGACTTTGAGTGGCTATCAGTCAGGTCGCTGCCTATGCGCATCTGTCCGAAGTGGACCTCGATGCGCTCGGACGCGAACTCGACGCGATCCGCGTCAACATCGAGGACAGCCTCGGCTCGAAGGACGCCGCGTACATCCGTCGCACGATCAAATTCCAGCGGGCCCTCGACGTCGCAGCGCGGCTGGTGATCGGCTGCAGCCGGACGCGCAAAGGCTGGCTTCTCGGCACGACCGCGCTTGCCGTCGCGAAGAGCATCGAGAACATGGAGATCGGCCACAATGTCGGCCACGGGCAATGGGATTGGATGAACGACCCGGAAATCCACTCCAGCACCTGGGAATGGGACATGGCGGGTCTCTCGTCCCAATGGCGTTATTCGCACAACTACACGCATCACATGTACACCAACGTGCTCGGCATGGATGACGACATGGGCTTCGGGATCATGCGGATCACCCGCGACGAGCGGTGGAAGCCCGCCCACCTGGTTCAGCCGCTGCGAAACCTGTTGCTGGCAGCGATATTCGAATGGGGCATCGCCCTGCACGGCCTGCACTCGGCGCACGACCGCGCGACGGACGACTCTCAGAGATCGGCTGCGTCGAAGGCGATGAAGGCCAAGATCGCACGCCAGGTGGCGAAGGACTACCTGCTGTTTCCCGCGCTGAGTGGACGGCGATGGCGGCGGACACTTACCGCGAACGCAAGTGCCAATCTCATCAGAAACCTGTGGGCCTATGTGGTGATCTTCTGCGGCCACTTTCCCGACGGCGCAGAGAAATTCGACCCGGACGTGCTCACCAGCGAGACCAAACCCGAATGGTATCTGCGACAGATGCTCGGCACCGCGAACTTCGACGCCGGACGCGTTCTGGCGTTTCTCAGCGGCAACCTGTGCTACCAAATCGAACACCACCTGTTCCCCGACCTACCCAGCAATCGCTTAGCGCAAATCGCTCACGAGGTGCGGGCGCTCTGCGACAAGTACGACCTGCCCTACACCACCGGCCCGCTGCCCCGTCAGTACCTGCTTACGTTGCGCACGATTCACAAGCTCGCCCTCCCCGACCGCTTCCTTACCGCTACATCCGACGACGCACCCGAAACCGCATCCGAACGCAAGTTCAGCGCCGCCATCGAGACGGCGCCTGTCGGAGTGGCGCCACTGCGACTTGGGTTGCGAACCGCCTTGGAGAAGCATCGGCAAGGCAGGACACTAGAACGCTTTCGCGCGCTGCGGAGGGCGCGCAAATCATGACCTATCAGGCGGCATTTCGCATGCGACCGTTCAGAGGTTGCGTCGTCGCCGATTTGGAGAATCCGGCCGGTTTCGCGGCTAAGGCAGGAGCGTCGTCATGACGCAAAAAGAGGCACGTGCGGACGTCGGCCGCCACCCCACACCGCCGGACTTCACCCCGCGACTGCGATTGAAGCCCAAGGCGCCGCGGTCGGGTTACGTCGACGGAGCATGGTGGCCGTGGAGTGACGATCTGACCACTGAGCTTCCAGATCTGCTCGCCGTGTTGTCCGTGCGACTCGGCCGCATTGAACGCGTGATGTACAACCTCGGCGAGTGGGCGACAGCACCCGCCAAAGCCATGCTCGGGGAACGCTCTGTCCGGCTCGACGGATACCGGCGCCAGCCGATCAACACCCTCGAGGTCCGTGGCGTCAATCGCGAGAGGATCCTGTTGTTGGTGGTTCCGCCCCGCACAAACGCCGACCAGGCGCACGCCACAATGATGGCCGCTGCCGCCCCGAACAACGACTTGAGCACCGAGGGCCTACTGACGGCAGGCGTTTGAGAGTGCGCTGAGATTTAAGCGCTCTTGTCGCGCCGCTCGGTACGAGACGGCTTGCGCGGCACGATCGTCGGGAGCACGTTGTCCTCGACGGTCTCCTTGGTGACGACGACCTTGGCGACGTCGTCGCGGCTCGGGATGTCGTACATCACCGGCAGCAGGACCTCTTCCATGATCGCGCGCAGCCCACGAGCTCCGGTGCCACGGTGGATGGCCTGCTCGGCGATCGCCTCCAGGGCGTCTTGACTGAACTCGAGTTCGACGTTGTCCATCTCGAAAAGCC
>JAVXWV010000813.1:0-5782 GCA_032230775.1 Mycobacterium sp.
TGCGCAGCAGCTCCGACAACAGGTTTCGGCGACCAACACAACCAAAGCTGTGACCAGGCAAGACGTTTCACAACCAAGATAGCTAACCGCTACCAACGCCCATCTCGTAGTTTGCGCTCTACTACGACGTGTAAATAGGTCAACCATTTGGGCCGGGCGACTTCAGCGCGCCCAGCCCGAATGCGCGTTAGGGTCGGCCCCATGGCGACCACCTTCGACACCCGCCTCGCGGGCTACCACTCCCCCGTCCTGAGCATTTTCCGGATCGTCTCCGGTCTGCTGTACATGATGCACGGCTCTCAAAAACTGTTCGACTGGCCAATCCCGGCGCCGATGCCAATTGCGGTCGGCGACTGGCCGTTCTGGTGGGCAGGCCTGATTGAGTTCGTCCTCGGCCTGCTGATCACGCTCGGCCTGTTCACCCGGATTGCCGCGTTCATCGCGTCGGGCGAAATGGCCTTCGCATACTTCTATGGGCCGTGGCCGATCTTGAAGGGCGATACGTCGGCGAGCTTCTGGCCGATCGCGAACGGCGGCGAGCGCGCCGTGACGTTCTGCTTCGCGTTCCTGCTGCTGGCTACGGCGGGGGCCGGCGCCTGGTCCGCCGACACTCGCCGACGTGTCGGTGTGGGCCGAAGGGGTGCGACAGCCGGCGGTGCGGTTACCGGTCGCGCCGCTCCGCGGGCGCGCGGAGGCATGCTGAGTCGGTTCCGCCGCCGCTAGTCTCCGCCCGCGGGCGGTGCGCTCAGTCCAGCGAAAGATCCTTGCGGAACTTGCGCATGCCGTCGATCTTGTCGGCCAGCGTCCCCTCGGGGCCGGTGTAGAACATCCACGGCATGGTGATGATGCCGTTGATTCCGCCCGCCTCGGCACGCTCGTAGTGCTCGGGGGTGAACGCGTCGGTCAATGGCGTCAGGACCGTGAAATCGTGCATAGTCAAACCTCTTTCGGCACGCATTTCGCGCAGCCGGTCGACGCGTTCGATGGCACTGTCGGTAGTGATCAGGTCGCCGATCCACCCATCATTGCGCGCCGCGCGCCGCAATGCGATGTCGGATAGCCCGCCGACATAGATGGGAATGTGTGGTGGAGTGGGCTGCATCTCCAGCCGGGGTGCCGAATAGAACTCGCCATCGAACTCGGTCCAGCCCGGCTTCCACAACTCCTTCATCAAGTCGAGCATCTCGTCGGTGCGCTTTCCGCGGCCGTCGAAACGCTGCCCCATCAACGTGAACTCTTCCTCGCACCAGCCGACACCGATGCCGAGCTCCAATCGGCCCCCGGCCAGATATGCCGCTGTGCCAATGGATTTCGCTGCCGAATACGGTTCGCGCATGGCAGGCAGATACACCGTCGTCACGAAGCGCAGTCTCGTCGTGACAAGCGCGATGGCGCCGATCATCACCCACGGATCGGGCCAGTCGGTGAACGCCTCCCACCGACGTTTGCCGTCCTTGGTGTACGGATACGGCGTCTTCAACGTTTCGAGGTTGATGACATGGTCGGGGATGCCCATTCCGTCGTATCCGAGATCGTCGGCGGCCTTGGCGATCTCGACGACCTCGCTGGTATCGAGGAACGCTGTGCTGACATAAAACTTCATGGGCACTTCATCCGGCGTCCCGCGCCCATGCCGGCTGGATGAAGACTCCTTCGGCCTCGACGGTCACACCCTCGGCGTCGGAAAGCGCGCCCCGCGCGTAGGTCTTGAAGCCGTCCACCCGATCGATCCACGCCTCGGCGCGCAGCGGCCCCAACGGTGTGCCGCGCAGGTACTTCAGCGTGATGGTGCCGGTGAACTTCGGCAGAGTCAGCCCGTCGCTGGCCGCCTCACCGAGGATGTGGTCGAGCACCAGCGCAGAGATACCGCCATGCACCCAGCCTGGCGGCCCCTCATACGCGCCGCTGAGGCTGAACTCGCTCCAGGCTCGTCCATCGTCATCGTGGTGAATGACCATCGGCGGGGCGATCGCGTTGCGCAGCCCGACAGCGGGGTTAGCCCACGCCAGCGGACGGCCGGTACCCTCATGCCGCAGCGTCGACGTCACGCTGCGCTGTCTGCGTTCCAGCAGCTCGGTCGCCGCCTCAATGGCCGACTGTGCCTGGCGGACGGTGTCCTCGTCGACCTCGGTGTGGATGCCCGCGCCGATGAGTTTCCGCACCGCCTCGGTCAGCGGACCGTAAAGCTCACGTTGGCGCTCGTACTCCTCGGCGCTGATGACGTCGAACCCGAAATCCATACTCACGAGCTGTGCCTCATTCTCCGAAAACCTTTCGTACCACTGCCTTTGCCCTACGGGTCACCCGCAGATAATTGTCAAGGAACTCTCCACCGTCGCCGCTGTCCCAGCCCGCGGCGACCGCAACGGCGCTGAGTTGACGGCCCGGGCCTGGCAGCTGATCGGTTGGCTTGCCGCGCACCAACACCAACGCGTTGCGGGCCCTGGTGGCCGTCAGCCACGCCTGCCTGAGTAGCTCGACGTCGCCTTCGGCGATCAGCTCCGCCGCGCCGATGGCATCGAGGGTGTCCAACGTCGAAGTGCTGTGCAGCGAAGGCACTTTGTGTGCATGTCGCAGCTGAAGCAGCTGCACCGTCCACTCGATATCGGCCAGCCCGCCGCGACCCAGTTTGGTGTGGGTGTTCGGATCGGCGCCGCGCGGCAGCCGCTCGGCATCGACGCGCGCCTTGACGCGCCTGATCTCCTGCACGGCGTCGGCCGAGACCCCGTCGGGTGGATAGCGAATCTTGTCTACCATCAACAAGAATCGCTCGCCCAGATCGAGATCGCCCGCGACGCGGTGCGCCCGCAACAGGGCTTGAATCTCCCACGCCTGCGCCCACTGCGCGTAGTAGGTCTCATACGAGTCAAGCGTGCGTACCAGCGAGCCGTTGCGGCCCTCCGGTCGCAGGTTGGCATCGACTTCGAGCGGCGGATCGGCGCTCGGGGTGCCAAGTAGCGTGCGCACCTGTTCGGCGATGGTCACCGACCAGCGGACCGCCGCTGATTCGTCGACGCCTTCTCCAGGTTCGCAGACAAACATGACGTCGGCGTCCGACCCGTAGCCGAGTTCGCCGCCGCCGAGCCTGCCCATCCCGATCACCGCGATGCTTGCAGGCACCCCGCCGTCGGGGGTGTTGGCCCGGATCACCGCCTCCAGTGCCGCCTGCAGCACGGCCACCCAGACCGACGTCAGCGCCTCACACACGTCGGTCACCTCGAGCATGCCGAGAAGGTCGGCCGACGCGATACGGGCCAGCTCGCGCCGCCGCAGTGTGCGGGCCGCGGCGATCGCGCGCACCGGATCGGCGTGCCTGCCCGCCGAGGCGACCAACGCCTTCGCCATGCCTTCGGGCTCGACGTCGAGCAGCTTCGGGCCGTTCGGACCGTCAGCATAGAGCTGGATCACCTCTGGCGCCCGCAACAGCAGGTCAGGCACATACGCAGAGGTGCCAAGCACGTGCATCAGCCGCTTTGCCACCGCGCCTTCGTCCCGCAGCGTCGACAGATACCACCGCTGATCGGACAGCTCCTCGCTGATGCGTCGGTACGCCAGCAGACCGGAGTCCGGGTCGGGTGTATCGGACAGCCAGTCCAGCAGTGTCGGCAGGAGCACCTGCTGCACCCGCCCCCGCCTACCGCTGTGACTCGTCAGCGCGGCCAGGTGTGTCAGCGCGCTCTGCGGGCCCTCGTAACCCAGCGCGGCGAGCTGACGTTCCGCGGCCTCTGGCGTCATGCCTTCGGCAATGCCAACGGACCCAACGGATTCCAGCAGCGGCTGGTAGAACAGCTTGGCGTGCAGCCGCGACACCCGCAGGTTCTGGCGCTTGAGCTCCTCGCGCAGGACACCGAGCGCGTCGTGCCGCCCGTCGGGCCGCACGTGTGCCGCACGCGCCAGCCAGCGCAGCGCCTCCTCGTCGTCGGCTTCGGGCAGCATGTGTGTGCGCTTGAGCCGCTGCAGCTGCAGCCGGTGCTCGAGCAGCCGCAGGAACTCATACGAGGCGGTCAGGTTCGCCGCGTCGTCGCGGCCGATGTAGCCACCATCCCCAAGCGCGGCCAGCGCGTCGACCGTCGACGCGACATGCAGTGACTCGTCGTTGCGGCCGTGCACGAGCTGCAGCAGCTGCACGGCGAACTCGACGTCGCGCAGCCCACCCGTGCCCAGCTTGATCTCGCGGGCCCGCACCCCCGCAGGCACGAGTTCCTCGACGCGCCTGCGCATTGCCTGCACCTCGGGCACGAAGTCCTCACGCTCGCTGGCCGTCCACACCATCGGCATCAGCGCCTCGACGTACTGCACGCCGAGTTCGGCGTCGCCTGCGGCGGGTCGCGCCTTCATCAACGCCTGGAATTCCCACGTCTTGGCCCACCGCTGGTAATACGCGATGTGAGAGTCCAGCGTCCGTACCAACTGGCCCTGCTTGCCTTCGGGTCGCAGCGCCGCATCCACCTCGAAGAAGGCGTCGCCGGCGAATCGCATCATCTCGCCGGCCACTCGGGTCGCGAGCGCGTCGGCATCGTCGGCGACGAAGATGACGTCGACGTCGCTGACGTAGTTCAGCTCGCGCGCGCCACACTTGCCCATCGCGATCACCGCGATCCGTGGGCACTGACCGTCGTCCCCACACACCGACCGGGTCGCGACGGTCAGCGCGGCGCCCAGCGCAGCGTCGGCCAGATCGGACAGATGCTCACCGACCTTGACGAACGGCAGCACGGGTTCGTTCTCCACCGTGGACGCGAGGTCCATGCCGGCCAGCACCAGCAGCCGATCGCGGTAGAGCTTGCGCAGCGGCTGCAATGCGGACGTTGTGTCCGTTGCCTTTTCGGCTGACTCACGGAAGGCATTGCGCAGTTCATCCGCCGACGACAGCGTGACGCCGCCTGCCAGCAGGTGCCATGAGTCGGCATTGGCGACCAGGTGATCGCCGAGTGCCATCGACGAGCCGAGCACGCCGAACAGCCGGCCGCGCAGCCCGCGGTCCTTGATAAGGGCCTGGTTGAGTTCGTCCCAATCGCGTCCCACCGCGTCGGCGAGCCGCACCATCGTGCGAAGCGCGTTGTCGGCGTCGGGTGCGCGCGACAATGACCACAACAGCTCGACGTACGCGTCGATGTTCCAGCCCAGCCTGTCCAGATCCGCGGGAGCGGTGGGCTCGACCAGCCCGAGCCTGCCAACGCTCGGCAGCTTCGGTCGCTGCGTCGCAGGTTTGGCCACTAGATGAAGGTAGCGCAGCCGTTATTCGACGCGTCAGCTACAGGGACAGGTAGGCCTTCAGCTCAAAGGGCGTCACGTGGCTGCGGTAGTTCTCCCATTCGGTGCGCTTATTGCGCAGGAAGAAGTCGAATACGTGCTCCCCCAGCGCTTCCGCGACCAGCTCGGAGCCCTCCATCTCGGTCAGCGCGACACCGAGGCTGCCGGGCAGCTCCTTGTAGCCCATCGCGCGGCGCTCCTCACGGGTGAGGCTCCACACGTTGTCCTCGGCCTGCGGACCGAGCACGTAGCCCTTCTCGATGCCGCGCAGGCCCGCCGCCAGCAGCACCGCGTAGGTCAGGTACGGGTTGCACGCCGAATCGGGGCTGCGCACCTCGATGCGCCTGGACGACGCCTTGCGCGGGGTGTACATCGGCACCCGCACCAGCGCCGAGCGGTTGGCTGCGCCCCACGACGCGGCCGTCGGGGCTTCGCCGCCGTGCACCAGCCGCTTGTAGGAGTTGACCCACTGGTTGGTGACTTGGCCGCACGCTTGGAATCCTGCTCCATTTTGGCGATCAGGCCCTGC
>JAVXWV010000839.1:0-11006 GCA_032230775.1 Mycobacterium sp.
CCCGTCTCGAGGAATTCCTCAGGCACGAGGTAGTAGGCGTTCGTGTGTTGCTCCGAGGAAGCGAGGATGTAGGCATTCGGCGGAGTTCCTAGCTCGGCGCCAGCACGATCCAGCTCGAGGCCGGCGGCGCCGCCACCGATCAAACCGAAGTCGCCGATTAGTTCGTCGTCGCCGACGCCGGAGAAGATGAAGGCCACCTCCGGCTTGAAGCTGTCCGAGTTACGACGGTAGTGGGACGACAAATCGAAGCCTTGGCATGAGAATCCGACGCCGACGAGCTTCTGCGGCGCGCGGCCCTGCCGCAGCCACAATCCGCCGTAGCGGCCGTCGAAACCCTGGTAGTACTCGCCCGGTTCCGCCGCCCAGGCACGCACGCCGGTCTCTGCTCGGCGCAGCTCGATGATGCCGGGACAATCTGGGTGATAGGCGATACGCCAATAGAAGCCGTCGCCACCGAGGTACATGAGCCGACCGCCACGGTGCTCGTATTCGTTGTAGGCATCCCACATTTCCGTCGACGTGTACTCGGGGTGCGATCCAGTCAGCACCACCGTGTATGGTTCCAGCAGGCTGTACCCCGCGTAGTGCAGCTCCTCGTCCGTGTAGATATCGACGCCAAAACCCCTGGCGTCCAACCAATCAACGATGTGGGTGTCGGCATTGAACTGCCACAACTTCGACGATCCGAAGCCGCCGAGAAGGCACTGCACCTTGGGGCGCATCTGCAGGAGCGGCCTCAAGCGCGACGAGTAGCAGATACCGCTGCCGTCGGAGTGCTCGTCGTAGAGCGATCCGCCGTACTCCCAGTGTTCGTTGAGGAACAGGTCAGGTGGGGTCAGGACGTTCAGGATGTTGTTGAGAAGCTCGCCGTTCCCGCCGTCGGTGCCGAGGTGGTCGTTGCCGTAAGCCATGTAGCTCGCCGTCGGCAGGACAAGCGCGATGCGCTGCTCGTTCCCCGGCGCGGGCCCGACGGTAAAGGGGATGTACTCCTCTGCTCCGCTGGCGCGAAGGCGCGCGGCGTAGATGCCGCTCGTCATCGTCTCGGGAACCGTCAGCTCGAAATCGGTTTCCCAGCCGGCGTCATAGATGTCGTCGTCGTGGAAATGCATTGCGCCCCATTGGGATGGGTCCTGTTTGAAGTCCATCTCCTCGCCGGTCCAGTTCCACCCGGTCATGGCACGCGCCGGAAAGTTCACGATCGCGCCGTGCAGCTTGTTCGGCGATCTGTCGACGGCGGTTCGGGACCCCATGTCTTCGCTGAAGTCCCAGGCGCCCACTATGTACGGTTCGTCCGGGTGCGGCCGGGGCATCCCCACGGCGACGAGCTCGACATCGGTCAGGACACGATCGCAGATCCGCGGGCTGTCGATCTTGCCGTTGAACACCGCTGTCGGGCCTGAGAAAGATGCGAAATAGAGCGGGTCCGCGCTCTGCCTGGGCAGGTACTCCAGGCGAGCCTCAACCACACCGGCGTCGTCGATTCCGGGTACGGGGTGAAGGGGGACCTGGAAGACCGAGAGCGTACGGGACGCAGCGTCAAATTTCGCGCCGACCCGATACCACCGGCGACCCTGCATCGGCTTACCGACCGAGACGACGGAATCTTGCGCTCCGTCACCGGCTTTCAGTGCCACGCTGCCCGAGTTGTCGACGATGAGCGCAAACCCCTTCGAGTCGGACCACTTGGTGATGAGCCCTTGCACACCCTTCGCGGGGGTTGTCGGCCACACGTAGGCCTGCACCGAGAAGCTCTCCAGTTTCTCGAGCACCAGTCGGTTCGGCACTTCCACGAATGAACCGGCCGCGATGTTCTGCGGTCGCCCCGGGTGGACGCCGTTTACCGTGGTATCGACGACGACTTCCTTGACGCCAGGCCCGTCGGGATTGGTATCGCCGCAGATGATGCGGACGATCTCGGCGTGGTACTCGCGTGCGGCCTCGCAGTTGACTTTGAATTGGACGGTGTCCCCGGGGCGGCAGTAGAGCCGATCGCTGTAACCCGTGAGCGTCAGCATTGGATTAGGCGAGGACCAGGTCGTGGCCGACGTGGTCCTTCCAGCGCAGCATGAACACTTCGCGTTCGGCCGTCTCCAAATCCGTGAAGACCGTGTCCAGGACGACCACGGGTTGGCCGCGTTCACCGGTCAGCCGCGCCAAACGCCATCGCTTGTGTGGCGTGATCTCGATCAGAACATACTTGCCTGCAAGTGGCTCGCCGCGAAGGACATTCAGTACGCGTTGCAGCCCCGGACTATGCAGTCCGACCGGCGTGGCCATGAACTCCCGCGCATAGGGCAGATCCTTGACCGGATCGATGCGATAGGTGGACTGACTCATCGATGCGGCCCCGGAATGGCTCGAGAAGCGGCGTTTGATCCGATGGCACCCGTGGCATCGGTGACGAGCAGTGTCGCCATCGTAGATCCCGGCCCAGACTCCCGCCATGTGGAGGAGCCGGTTACCAAATCCCGCCGAACCGGCGCACGAGCAGAAATGCGGTGTTGACGGGTTTGAGCCAGCGTGGCGGGGTCGGCGCGATCCTGTTCGTTTCCGCCGAATCATCGTAGGGGCCTGAAGAACTCGCGGATGTCAGTCACCAGTGCCGTCGGTTCCTCCATGGCGGCGAAGTGCCCACCGCGGTCGACGTCGACCCAGCGGGTGATGGTGTTGTCGGTTTCGGCGAACCGGCGGATCCCCACGTCGTGGGCGAACACGATCGCCGCGGTGGGCACGCCGCTATTGATCTTAGGAGCGCCCCAGGCCGAGCTTTGTGCGTAGCCGACGTAGGCCGACGACCCGGCGGTACCGGTCAACCAGTAGGTCATGACATTCGTCAGCAGGCGGTCGCGGTCCAGAATGTGATCCGGCGGAAGCTGGCGCGGGTGGGTCCATTCG
Source organism: Mycobacterium sp. (assembly GCA_032230775.1). Taxonomy (GTDB): domain Bacteria; phylum Actinomycetota; class Actinomycetes; order Mycobacteriales; family Mycobacteriaceae; genus Mycobacterium. The sequence goes on from JAVXWV010000839.1 coordinate 2,896, forward strand.
CGGAACTTGTCCATGATCCAGGCCAACTGCCCGACCGGCGAGTCGGTCAGGCCGTAGCCCAGGGTTTGCGGGCGGGTGGACTGGATGGCGATGTAGCCGAACTCTTCGCGCATGAACGCCTCCACGCGGGCGATGCGGTCGCGTTCGATCGGCGAGAGGGTGGCCATGACCTCCTCCGGTAGCGGTACCTCGGGGAATCCACCCGGACCGCCGTTGGTGTGCACCCCGATCACTCGATCGGGGGCGATTCTGGCGACCTCCGGGGCCACGGCGGCGCCGATGTCTCCGCCCTGAGTGCCATATCGTTCGTATCCGAGCCGGGTCATCAGTTCGTTCCACGCAGTGGCGATTCGTGTCGTGGTCCAGCCCGCCTCGGAGACCGGCCCGGAGAAACCGAACCCCGGCAGCGCAGGGATCACCACGTCGAAGGCATCTCCGCGGTCACCGCCGTGGGCAGCTGGGTTGGTCAGCGGGCCGATCACGTCGAGGAACTCCACCACTGAGCCCGGCCATCCGTGGGTCAAGATCAGCGGCAGAGCATCGGGTTCGGCTGACCGTACGTGCATGAAGTAGATGCGTTGACCGTCGATGGTCGTGGTGAATTGCGGGATCTGGTTGAGTTCATGTTCGGCGGCTTTCCAGTCGTACTCGTTTCGCCAGTACTGACTGAGTTCGCGCAGCCACTCCACCGGGACGCCGGCATCCCAGTTATCGGCGGGAAGCATTGGTGGCCAGCGCGTCTCGTCGAGGTGGCGATGTAGCCGATCAATCTCGGCCTGCTCGATCTCGATCCGAAACGGCACTACGTCAGTGTGGTTGTTGGTCATAGCTGCGACGCTAGGAACCGTTTAGGACCATTTCTGTCCTCAAACCGACGCCGAGTGGTGCAGATCACATCGCCGATACCGCGTGGAGCCCAAGAGCAATTCTCAGTGAACTGTGATGACGTGGCGGCCCATCAGGCGGCGGCGCTCCTCACCAGCAGTGGGAAGGCTTTTCCGCTATCGAATGTCTGGTGGTATTGCAGGCAGTGGTAGAGCTGGCCGATGAGTTTGTTGAACAGGTGCCGCTGGGCGGCGGCGTGCCAGTCGCCTTGGTCTCTGCGGCGCCGGTAGTGGTCGCGGGCACGGTCACAGTGGGTGGCGGCGGCGAATGCCTAGATCCATAGCTCAATCAGATCTCGTCTTGTGTTGTTGCATCACTTGTTACAAATTGAAGCCCTGTGCATGTTCCTTAGCGTGAGAAATCATCAGACTTTTGTGCCGACGGTGTCGCCAGCCCCCACTCTCTCTTCTTGACGAGAGCGTTCCTGCCACCACGACAGCTTGGCCGGACTCCGAACGGTCTGGGCCTTTCGATGCGAGTGTGCGTCGGATATCACGGTCGAGCAGGCGCGTGCCACAGCAGGCTACGGTGCCGGGCGAGCCCGCTGAACAGTGTTCGAGCGAGCGCCGCCGCGGTGCGCTGCGCCGCTTCGTCATCCATTGGAGTGTCGTCGAAGCGGCTCAGGAACGCATGCTGGAAGCATGCCCCGAGCAGCAGTGCGGCAGCGGCCTGTGGGTCGGCGTCGGCTCGCAGGCGGCCGAGATCCTGTTCGGCTGCAAGGTAGTTGGCAACTGCGTCGTTGACGCGGTGTGGGCCGGCGTCGCGTTCGTGCACCGCGGCACGGTGGGCGGCCAGCAGCTGCGGTTCAGAGAACACCGACGCGGCCATCACGAAGGTTTCGTGATAAAAGCCCAGCGCGGCTCGCGCGACTTCCTGCAGCGTCTCGTGCACCGAACCCTCGCCGGCCCGTTGGCCGAGGTGGGCCAGCACCGCACCGAGCGTGCTCGGCACCCGCTCGCTGAGCACGGCCAAGAACATGTCAGTCTTGTCGCGAAAGTGCTTGTATAGGGCGGCCTCCGAGTAGCCAGCTGCCTTGGCGATCTCCTTGGTGGTCGCGCGGGCCATTCCGCGGGTGCGCATGACCTGTGCGGCCGCATCGAGCATCCGGTCCCTCGTGCTCACACCGACCTCCCCTTGACAAGTTAGTGAGTCTTCACCAATCATAGGGGTGAGTGAGTATTCACTAACCTAGAGGGGATCATGAAGATCACGATTTTCGGCGCGGCCGGGGGCACCGGCACGCGGTTGCTCGACCTGGCATGCGCTGCCGGGCACGAGGTCACTGCGGTGGTCCGCGACCCCGCGCGCCTGACGGGCAACGATCCGCACCTGACGGTGGTCACGGCCAACGTCATGGACCTGGATGCGATCGGACCTGTTGTCGCGGGCCGCGATGCCGTGGTCACCGCGATCGGCTCGCGCGAGGGTCGCAAACCCACCACCGTGCAGACCGACAGCACGGCCAGCATCGTTACCGCGATGGGGCACCACGGCACGCGCCGGTTGGTCGCAGTGAGCAACAGCGGCATGTTCACCGAGGGCGATGGGCCGATGAGCCGGCTGGTCGTCAAACCGATCCTGCGCAGACTGCTCAGGCATCCCTGGGCCGACATGCGGCGCATGGAAGACATCGTGCGTGACAGTGAACTGGACTGGACGATCATGCGCCCGCCGATGCTGACCGACGGGCGGGGCACCGGCTCCTACCGAACCGCGGTCGACCGCAACGTGCGCGGCAGCATCCGGGTGTCTCGCGCTGACTTGGCCGACGGCATCCTGCGCTGCCTGGCCGACCCGGGATCCATCCACACGGCCGTCTCGATCGCGAACTGACCGAGGATCGGGAGAACATGAGGAACTCGGTTCAACCCTTGCGGGTCGTCTGCGTCGGTGACAGCCTCACGCGCGGCCAGGTCAGCGTCGACTATGTCGAAATGCTGGCCGCACGCGACATCGGCGGGTCGGTCAGCTTCACCAACGCCGGTGTCAACGGCGATCTCGCCTTCAATGTGCTGCAGCGACTCGATTCGGTGATCGACCTGCAGCCCGATGCGGTGTCGGTGCTGATTGGCACTAACGACGCCAACGCCAGCCTGTCGGAGAAGAACATCCGGATGATGACGCGGATGAAGAAGCTGCCTAAGCGGCCGACGATCGCGTGGTACCACGAAAATCTCGCGGCGATCGTCGACTGCCTGGCCACGGAAACCTCCGCGCGCATTGCCCTGCTGTCACTTCCGGTCCTCGGTGAAGAACTCGGCTCGGAGTCGGTGCGACGGTCAGCGGACTACAGCGCCGTGGTCAAGGAGATCGCTCGCACACACAAAGTGACATATCTACCGTTGCATGAACGCCAGGTCGCCTGCTTGACGGCGAGGGGGTTTACACCGGGAACCCGGTTCCGCGACGGCCGAATTCTTTCCGCCAGCGCGGCGACACAACACTTCATGCTGCGCCGCTCATTCGACGGCATCTCCCGCCGCCGTGGTCTGCAGCTGACCACCGACCTGATCCACCAAAACACCAGCGGCGCCACGATGATCGCCGATCTCATCGAGCAGTTCCTCGCGCAATAGCAAGCCGAAAGCGTCACGTCGTCGGTTCAAGCCGACCATCGAAGCCGGCAACGGAAGGGAACTGCTATGTCTCATACCCTGATGCCACCAGCAGCAAGGCGGGCGGTCGGCCGTTTCGTCGCGATCGCCCTCGCTGCAGTTGCTACCGGGCTTGCATGGGTGACCGGCCGGCTGGCCCACATCAGGTACATCGTCGCCACTCCGTTTGGCACCGGCGAAATCACGCTTCTACTTACCGTCGCGGGCGCCGCGGCACCGGGGCTGGTTGAGTGGTTTGCACTCGCCATTCTGGAGCGGGACACCGCGCGCCCCCGGCGCATATGGATCGCGCTGGCAATCGTCGTAATTGGCGTGTCCATCTTTCCGGTCTTTGCCACGCCCGCACGCTTAGTCACGCAGCGCATGCTGACCGGGCGGCACTGCGTCCCCGCCGCCGTTCTCATCTCAGGTCTGCTCCGCACCAGCGATGACCCGCGGCCCGCACCTCGAAATCAGCCTTAGCCACACATATCAATCAACTGGAGGTATCTCAAAATGACGTCGCCGCAAGACTTCTCGTACGATTCCGCATACCGTGGCGAAGCCGCCGCAGTCGGCATGGGATCACGGCCGCCGTGGAGCATCGGCGAACCACAGCCCGACCTCGCGACACTGATTGAGCAAGGCAAGTTTCACGGCGACGTACTCGACGTCGGCTGCGGTGAGCCGCAATATCGCTGCATCTGGCCGAGCTGGGCTACACCACTGTGGGACTTGATCTTTCACCGGTCGCAATCGAACTGGCTCGTGCGAAAGCCGCCCAGCGCGGGCCGCCGGCACCACGGAGCCCGGCGCGAGTGGCCGATGGTCGGGTACCCACACGCCAGATCCCGGCGGGGCTTCCTGGTAGTCACCCCAGCTGGGCGGCGGGCCAGCTCGCCCGGCTTCTGAATGACGACGCCCTGGTCTCCGTGAATTCCGTCGCACGTGCGCGCCCTGCTGGTGCAGGCGTTGACCCGCACCGAATTCCGGGTGCGGTCCATCACCAGCACCAAAACCGGCGCGAACGGCTACGTCGTTCTTGTCGGCTTCGACGTGGCGAGCCATGTCGGTGTCTATGTAGCCGAGTGCAGGGCGCTGACCTGTGTGCCCTGGCTCGCGAGCGCCAGACGCAACGCACTCGTGAGCGACCATTCCGCCGACTTTGCCGCGGAGTAGGCACTCATCTCGGGCGAGGTGTACCAGGACATCACTCTACGCCGCCCGCCGCGATCACGGTGGCTCTGCGACGCGCCGATGAGATGGGTGACGCAATCACCGCCCGGGGGGCACCGGCCAGATCTCGGCGTCTCCGTCGCGGCCGAAACCCCATGACTGGGTGGCGCTTTCGGTCGTAGCGCTGGTGTGTGGCGCGGCGCTGATCTCGGAACTCGTGCTCTGGCCCACAACGATGAAATAACGACCCACGAATTGCATCACCGAACTGGGCAACTGCTTGGAGCGCGCCTCGCGACGCTCGGCGTAACCCAGCTCGGCAGGCGCATGCCCGACCTACGCCGTACTGGACCAGCACCGTGGCCGTCGATGATCGAGGTCACCGGACCCGCGACCCTGCCGCTTGAATTCGACCGCTCCGGCGGCACCCACCGATCCGAACATCAGGACCACCGGGACTCTGGCGACATGTCGAGACCTTGAGCGGCTCGGTTGCGCGGCGGATCGAGCGAATGAAATTTGACAAAAGCCGAAAACCGTCAAAGTGCTCTGAGGTTTGACGCCAGACTCGCGAGGTATCCAGAACCGGGCGTTCGGCCACCCGGGCCGATCCCGGCGAAGTAGGAGCAGACACTGTGAGCAGTACGGATAAGGTGAAGAACAAGGGCCAGGAGCTTCGCGGCAAGGCCAAGGAAGCGGTCGGCAAGGTCACCGGTGACAAGAGCACTCAGAATGAGGGCAAGGGTGACCAGGTGAAGTCCAACCTGAAAGACGCCGGCGAAAAGGTCAAGGACGCCTTCAAGAAGTAAGTGCCAATCGCTCGTGTAGACGTCGACGCCCAGATCCTGGCGCAGGTGTCAGGGCGGCGATCGGCACCCCGACCCTTCGATTGGTTTCCGACGTCGCCCCGCTTCGTGACTCCAACTAACCTCGGCGAGGCAGCAACTTCGTCGTGAGCTATGGGCCATACATATGAAGTGGGTCAAGGTGCCACCAACGCATCGGTATACCGATCCCACCGTGCTGCGTGTGGTTCGCGAACTCGTTGCGTGGGGTGGGCTGGAGCGCCAGAGCGACGGGTCATGTGCTGCAAATCCTCCCGCTTGATTCACAGCGTCTACTTCGCTGCGACACATCCGCCGCATAACGTCGGTGGGCAGTCTTGACGATATGACCGATACACCCGGGCCAAGCGATACGCCGCCCGAACCGAATTCAAACGACACGACCGAGCCGACCCCTGCGGCGACGAGTGAACCGACGGCAGAGCCGACGCCCACGGCGACGGGCGAACCTACTACCGAGCCGACGCCCGCCGCGACGAGCACGACAGTCGAGGTGACCGGCACTGCACCACCTACTTCCGAATCGCGTGCCAAGTGGCGTTGGCCCGAGAACCGACGGAATCGAATTGCGGCGTCGGTCGCCATCGCCGCCGGCGCTGTCGCCGTCGTCGCGGCCATCTTCACCGGTGGAGTCGCGGTCGGCGCGCATGCCGGCGGGGACGGCGAAAACGCCCGGTGGGGCCACCATTCCGAGATGTCCGCTGACCGTGAACAGACGCCGACGGGCCAGGTCTTGATCATCCCGGGCGGTGAGACTGCTCGAGGATACGACGCTTACATCGTCGGCTGATCAGGCTGACGGCTACACCCGATCCTGATTAAGCGGCCGCTCGTCAGCGTGATCCAGCGCCAAGTCGCAGCCGTTAGTGCAATTGAATCTGTATATCTCGTAGGGCCGACCTCTGCGGCCGGCGACCGCGCGCGACGCCGCTTTTGGAAGGTGGCGCCCGGCGACTCCGAGCGGGCGACAAGTCGAGAACTGCACCGCCCGTGCGGCACTCAATCGACGCGAAGTAGACCGAGATACCGATCCTATTGCCGGCGTTGATATCCGCCGATACGACGGTTTGGTGCGCGACGCCGAATTCGAATCAGTCGAATTCATGCCGATCAAACCCGCCAGCGGCGCGCTGATCGCCCTCAAGCCGGCCTGATCCATGGTTGGGGCGACTCAGGGGCGTCAAAACGTGTCCTCGACGAGGTGAGGACGCCACCACCTTCAGCCTCTGAAACTGCACCGTCAGAACGGAATCAACGGCACCACGGCGGTCCGCAGGAGGATCACTGCCACAAACACTGCGGTGAATGCCAAGTCGAGGGAGACGGACCCTAACCGCACCGGCTTCAGCACTCGCCGGACAGGGCCGATCACGGGCTCGGTGATGCCGTGCGTGATCCGGCACGCCGTATCCAGGCCGCTGCTGCGGGCGCCCACGGGGGAAAGCACGCCCACCCAGTCGACGATTAGGCGGGCAATTAGCACCAGTTCGAACAGCAGGAGAACAATTCCGAGCAAGCCTGCAACCACAGCACGCTCCTTTCGACCTCATCGAGTGTCCGGCGCCCAGCTGAGACAGGGCTGTGGGTAGACGAAGATCCGCCTTCGGTAATTCCGACCTGACATCGACTCACGGTTGCGTAAGCGCGCCCGGTACGTCCACGTGAAAGCGGACCTCCCAACAATCCCTCAGATGCCGAACTTCCGCCGTCGTGAATGGGGTGACCGGTGAGCGGTCGCGAACGATCCGCACCACCTGGACTGAGCCAAAACAGGGGGTCGATACTCGGTCGATACGGGAAGCAACCGGCCTCTGGCGTCATTCGGCGGATCGAGGTCGGTGTCACAGTGGCGATTCGACACCAAGGAACCGGCCGCCGCCGTGACGGACCTAATACCGGGCGGCGCTGCTCAGACCCCACCTGCGAATCAGGCTGGCAGCGCCGCTGGCGGCTGACAGTAGTGGACGGATTCCAGCTGGCGGGAATTCTTGGTGGGTGTGAGCCATGGCGACATGGGTTCGCGGGAGCGCGATTCTGGAAGGCAACGCCGGGTCGGACCGGCCATCGAAGGAGTGCCACCATGCAGATCAGGCGGAACTACATCTCGCCGGTATCGGTGGCGGCGTCCGTCGGGGCATCGACCGGGGGGCCACCGACGTCGGCGATTGTTGGGCGACGCGGATCGGCCGTTCCGCAATCCCTTCGTGCTGTGGGTGTTCCCGTTTACAGTCACACCGAGGTCCTCACAGGCAGCGCGATCATGCTTGCACTGTGTCTTGTTGTGCTGGTCGCGCTGGTGGTTGGATGGTGGCGGCTGCGGTGACGGTTCGTGTGTATCCCGGCGCGCAGCCCGCTGGTCTCACACGAGGGTTATCCGCGGCCGAGTTGGATGGCTTTCACTACGAGTAGCACTGCGCCGACGATGAGGTAGCCACGCAGGGCGAGCATGCCGAGTCGCGTACCCGCCGACCATCTGACGGGCTGCAACAGCGTCAACGGAGGCATCCGCCAGCTGGTGCGGTCGACTCCGGCGAACGCGTGTGAGAGTGGTTCGGGGCCGGTGGGTTTGGGTTGCCGATTCGTCAACCATCGCAGGGGTACGATCGCGGCG
>JAVXWV010000911.1:0-6943 GCA_032230775.1 Mycobacterium sp.
CGTCTTCGTCTTCGTCTTCGTTCTCGGGCGTGGGCGAGAAGTAGCCGAGCACGAAGAACGTCACGGCGGTGATGCCGGCCACCAGCAACCACAGCCGGGTGCTCGGTACCCACCAGCGGGCAACGGACGCGGTGAACGCAAGCACAAGACCGATCCCGATTCCGGGGGTCAGCAGCCGAAGCCCTCGGCGCCAACGGTTTTGGGAGTCCTTGTGCCGGGCGATCGCGATGGCAGCGTCGACCGTGGCCAGCGCGGTCAGCACGAGCAACGCCAGGCCCAGCAGGCCGTACACCGACCACAGCGAGCCGCGCACATCGGCGACCATGTGCACCACCGCGACCTGGTCGCGGGCGTGGTTGCGGACGATCAATTCCGTGTCGATCAGACCAGTCGCCTGATGCTTCAGGTCAGTGAGGTCGAGCTGGTAGTGCACGGTGCCGCTGGCGCCTGGTGCGACGGTCAGCTCGACACCGGTCGCGAAGCTGAAAAACGTCAGCCCTAGCACGCGCCCGACCAGCTGCACCGAGGCGATCTCGATCGGGTCCTTCCCGTGGTTGGCCACATCGACTGCGACGTCGACGATCCTGTCGGGATACAGCGGGACTGGCTCGGCGCTCGCAGCGATGGCCACATCGCGCCCATCGACCGTTGCGTGCACGGTCACCGGCTCGTCCTGGGCATGCGCGGCTGGCGCGCCAATGAGGATTGTCGCGGCCGCGAGGACCACGAGGGCGACGACGCTACGCGCCCGCCGTCGCACGTTCCGTCTTTCGCACAGTTACCTGCGATCCGATCCGATTGCCGTATATCCAGCATCCACATGCCATGAACAGCACGATGAGCGTCACCGCCTGTGTCCCGGGCTCCATGCTGCTGGTGAAAAGCACGCGGGAAACCGGTGCCGGTACCGGCACGGGTGGGGCTGACGGCGGCGCGGGAAGCAGCGGGATCTCAGCGGGGACCGGCGCGACGGGGACAGGCGACGGGACGACGTTCACGGGAACGACGTCGGGGGGCTGCGTGTCAACCGGAACGCTGGGAATGATGGGCTGCTGGACCTCGATCACCGGTGGCGGGATCTTGACCGGAGGTGGTGGAGGAGGAGCCGTCTGTACCACGGTCTGGGCGTTGATAATCGCCGGCGGCGGCAACTTCACGGTGGGGATCGTGGGCTGGGCACCGTGCGAGCCGCCGCTCTTATTCGACGATCCACCGTTCGACGATCCACCACTGGCATCAGTACCACCGGTTGCGTGGGTCACGTTGCAACTACCGTCACAACCGGGTGCGCCGTGGGCGAGCGGTGCCGCGACGACCAACATGGTCGCAGCAACGGCCATGGCCCCGATCGCAACGGAATGACGCACCACTGCATTAGCTGAGCGCATTGGTCTTCCTTTCGCGCGACAACTAAGACCAACGGCCGAAGCCGCCTCTCGCGCCCCCCAAAGGCGTAGATCGGATAGTACTCCGGCATGACCAGCCGGAAAGCGAAGATGACCAGCAGCTTTTGAGGCTGAGACGCTACTGACCTGTGCGGTGCTCATTCGAGGTGCCCCTTTCGCTATTCGCTCCCCGTCCGGGGCGTATGGAAACAATGAAGCGAACGCCTTGGAAGATTCTTGGATTGGCCCATCGTTGTCGTCAGAACTGTCGTCATCGCAGCGTGTGAAGCGACAGCACTCCCTTCATCACAGCTCCGTACTCCGTTGACACCTTGGGCTCAGCACCGCACAGCGGTGGCTGTCAATGCCGTGCCCCAAGCGCTGGCTGCGCCGCGCCGCATCGCGTCGGGATCACCGGTGGTGAGAAAGGCGCGCGTGGCACGGTGGGGGGTCCCCTGAGTGTGCGGATGCCGCTCGGCCACTGCGGCGGCCAGCCGCTCAGCCGGGTCGATCAAAAGGGTGTCCGGCAGCGCGGCCGCGAACCAGCGGCTCGCGGCCGGGTAGTGGGTACACGCCAGCACCAACGCGTCCGCCCTCCGAAACGGGGCGAGAATCCGGGCCAGGTCGGCGAGAAAGTCCGGGGAGCCGGCGCGGCCGGCCTCGATATGCGCGGACAACGGCTGCGCCACTCGGGAAAGCACCATCCGGCCAGGACGGGCCAGGCCGCGCCGGTAGTGACCGCCGGCGATGGTGCGCCGGCCGCCGACCACGCCGACCGTCCCCGCGATCTGCTCGGGAACGGAGGCCACCCCGTGGCCGATGATTCCCTCCACCGGGACCGGCGCGGCGTCAAGGTGTCCGACCACCGTGCTGGCCGCGTTGCACGCCAGTACCACCTCGGTGGCCCCCATCTCGGCGAGGGCCGCGACCACAGTGGCGAGGCGGGCGGTCAGTTCCTCGGTTCCCATCCGGCCGTAGGGGGTGACCCCGGTGTCTGCCCAGTACAGCAGCGGCAGCCCGGGCGCCAATTGGTCCAGTGCGCGCACCAGCCCGACGCCGCCGATGCCCCAGTCGACGATGCCAAGGCACGAGTTCGCGGACATTGGCATCACGGGTAGGTAAGGGGAGCGGTGTGCCCCTTGGCCAGCGGCCCCGAATCGAATGCCACCACTCGCTGATGCAGGGTTGCCGTCAACATGTCCAGCCGCCTACCGGGGAAGCGGCTGGCGAAGTACCAGCGATACTCATGCTCGGCGCGGATCGGGTTGTGCCGCAGCATATCCCGCCAGTCGGGATGTGTCGTCAGTGCGGCCAGGTCTGCGGCGAACTGCGGCCGGGTACGCCGCGTTCGCAGGTGCGCGACGGCCGACCGAGCGAGCACACCCAATTCGCGTACCCGCAGCGGGTGCTCGATCATGTCGACCACCCACAGCCGTCCGCCAGGGGCGAGCACCCGCCGGATCTCGGCCATCACCGGGTCCCAGTCCAGGTACCGGAAGGACAGAAACGAGATCACCACGTCGACGTGATCGTCGGGAACATCCAGTGCGGGACCGTTGACCTTGTCGAACCGCAGTCGGGTCCTGCCCTGGCTGCGCTTCCGCGCCCGGGCGAGCATGCCCGCCGAGCTGTCGAGCCCGATCGCGAAGTCGATGTCACCGCGGTCGTCCAGGGCGCGGAGCAAAGCGCCGTTGCCGCAGCCGATCTCCAGCACCCGCAAGGGTCGGCCTAGCTCGGCGCGGGCGTGGGCCACGTGGTCGGCCACCCACTGCCACTCCGCATCGCGGACCCTGATGTCCGCATAGGCGCGATCGTAGAGCTCGGCCACGCGATCGTAGGAACGCTCCGGTTTCATCGCGGCCGGAAGGCTCCGCAGCGGCGGCTCCGCGGCGGTGCCCAGATACTTGCGGACGCTTCCGGCCCAACCGTGCGATTTCCGGCCAGGCGCGGCGATCAGGTAGAGGTCCTGTCGCGCAGCCGGATTGGGACCTGCCCACGCGAAGCGGTCTTTTCGAGCCGACACGGTGGTGTAGTTGTGGTTGCCGAAGGTGGGAACTCCGAACACGTCGGCGAAGAAGGGGGCGAACCAGCGCGCCGTGCGGCAAGCGTGGAAGTGTGCCTGCCCGTCGGGGGTGAACGGAACGGCCATGGCCCGCCACTCATGCGGCGAGAACTGCTCGGGCCAATCCGTCGAGCCGAACATCGGGCCGTACATACCGGCATGGCTGATCAGGTGTAGCTGGCTGAGCGCCCGCCCAGAGCCTGTGAATCGGGCCATCTCGGCGGCGAAGTCCGCCTTGTGGTGCAGCCCGGAGACGACCACCTCGGCGTCGGGGTGCGCGACAGCCAGCTCGCGGGCCATGGTGGCCGCGGCTACCGCGAACTCCGCTGACCCACCGCGGTAGTGGGTGGTGTGGGCCACCCAGATCAACGGCGCTGTGTCACTCTTGGGTGCGATGTCGGCAAACGGAACACGCAGGTGATCGCCCTCCGGAATCCAGGCGCCGTAGTCGCCGACCAGTTCCAGCGCCTCGGCCCGTTCCACGTCGAACAGCCGCATGCCGGGCGCCGGCGGACTGTACAGATGCAGGCTCAGCCCGCCCGCCGCTGCGCCCATGTCGTGGATGACGTCGGGCGTGATGCGAATCGCTTCGCCCTCGGGCCGCGTGGTCGTCTCGGCGACGACGAGTTGCGTTCCGTCCCAGCGGAATCGGCGCTCCTGGAACGTGCCCTGGAGAGCGACTACGAACCCGCCGGAGCCGCCGTGGTCGTGCGGCGCGCAGCGGTGACCCAGACGCCACCTGGCGACCATGATCTCGACCTCGTCATCGACGCGCAGGATCGAGCGGGAGTAGGGCTCGCCGTCATTGGGAAGCTTCGCAACGGCGGATAGCACCGGCCGAGCCTGCGCGACGCGGGCCAGCAACTCGGGGCCAGGCACCTCACCGCGGACCGCAACGCCGGCCAAGGCGTCGAGCAACGGGGCTAACTGGGAGAGCCGGTCGAACTCCAAGGGCGGATGCTGCCGCGAACTTGTCGTCATGTCGGTGTCCTTTCGACGAACAGGTCCGGGGTCTGGGTGCCGCGATTGCGTTCGTTCTTAGGTGGTGCCGGTCGTTTGGTCCGGTCGTGGTAAGGGTGCGGCGGATGCCTTGGAGGATTCTTGCGGCGCTCGGCAGTGCCGGGTGGCGCGGCCAGCGTCGATAAGCGGCTAGCCGAAGGTGCTGGTTGCGGGGACGCGCGAGGTACAAAAAGTGCAGAAGTACCTTGCAAGCGGTACAAACGGCTCGCTCTGGTACGCGCTCCGGCACACCTACGCGAGCCTGTGCGTCGCGGCGGGGTTGAGCGGGCTGGAGGTCAGCCGGTTCATGGGCCACTCGAAACCCACGACGACGCTCGCGATCTCCACCCACCTCTTCAACACCGACGACCACGCCGGGGCGATGGCGGCGCTAGGAGCGATGGCGGCGGGACCGAACTATGGCACGAACGTTGTGCCGCTGCATGGCTAGTCGCGCTCGGATCAGAAGGCCCGGAGGGCGTCAGCGGCGTCCCGTTCCCTGCGGGTGAACGCCCGGATCACCGCTCTGTCCCCGTGACGGCGGCGGCACATCCCAAGAGAGAGAGCGATTAGGGCATCCGCGCTGCCCTCTGTGAGCGCCGGGCTCGGCAGGTCGACGCTGACGGCGAGATCATCAGCATGAACCAGCACCTCGACAAGTCGCACGACCAGGAAGTCGGTGAGGCGCATGCACCTGGCGATCGGGACGCGCATCAGCCGATCGGGACTCTGCGTTGGCAACCAGATTCGCAAGCGCTTCAACGCGCCATCGAAGTCGGCTAGGACGGGGGCAGGGCCGGGCTGAGCCTGTTCCCGGCTGCGAGCGGTCACCGCTTCACGAACCGAGTCCGAGACCACGTCTGTATCCGGGCCCGAGACGTAGTAGGTAACCGTGTCGATGGGCTCTGTCTCGGGGACGGGCCTATCCGGGTGCGCGTTGATGGAAGTAACCGCGTACACGAGATGGGCCGTCAAACCGCCCACGGTCATCCCAACGAGCGCCGACGGCTCCTCCCAGGCCGCCGCGACTTGCGGGGCGGCGATCAGAGGCCGGACGCTTTCCGCCGCGGCGAGAAAGACGTCAATGCTCATGTTGGCGAACCATACGCCTGGGCCTTTTCCTTTTGGGCATGCGCCGAGCGACCATTTAGCGAGTCGCGAACGCGCGTTCGACCTGCGATAACGCCTCTGCCAGGTCCCTACCGGAGCGGACGACGGAGCGGGCGACGGGAATCGAACCCGCGTAGCTAGTTTGGAAGACTAGGGCTCTACCATTGAGCTACGCCCGCATGTGCAGCACCAGCAGACTGTACCGGCGTCGTCCGAATCAAATCCAATTAAGGGCATCGCGTGGTCAGGCCGTAGTATCGCCGTGGTCACGGTGCAGCGTTGAGCTGCCTGACCGGGGTGTAGCGCAGCTTGGTAGCGCATCCGCTTTGGGAGCGGAAGGCCGCAGGTTCAAATCCTGTCACCCCGACTCCGGACGCATATCACTACAGACACAAGGAGCACGAGCGTGAAGAGCACGGTCGAGAAGTTGAGCCCGACGCGGGTTCGGATCAACGTGGAGGTGCCCTTCACAGAGTGGGAGGGCGAATTCGACCGTGCCCTCAAGGAGATGGCCAAGTCGGTGCGGATGCCTGGCTTCCGGCCCGGGAAGGTGCCAGTCAAGCTGCTCGAGGCGCGCATCGACAAGGAGGCCATGCTCGACCAGGTCGTGGGCGAAGCGGTGCCGACCAAGTACTCCGAGGCAGTGACGACCGCGGACGTCCGTCCGCTCGGCCAGCCCGAGATCGAGATCACCAAGAAGGTCTACGGCGAGGACCTCGAATTCACCGCAGAGGTCGACGTCCGGCCCGAGATCGAGCTCCCGGATTTGGACGGGCTGAAGATCACCGTCGACCCCATCGAGGTGAGCGACGAAGAGGTCGACACAGAGCTTCAAAATCTGCGCGCCCGGTTCGGCACGCTCACCGGCGTCGAACGCGCCGCGGAGAACGGCGACTTCGTCTCGATCGACCTGTCCGCCACCGTCGACGGCACCGCGGTCCCCGAGGCCGCGACCGAGGGACTGTCCCACGAGGTCGGTTCCGGCCAGCTGATCGACGGCCTCGACGACGCGATCGTCGGCCTCAAGGAGGGGGAGAGCCGCGTCTTCACCACCACGCTGGCCGCAGGCGAGCACGCAGGCGAGGACGCGCAGGTGACCGTCACCGTAAAATCGGTGAAGGAGCGCGAGCTGCCCGAGCCTGACGACGAATTCGCCCAACTGGCAAGCGAATTCGACACCGTCGAGGAGCTCAAGAGCAGCCTGATCGAGCAGGTGCAGCGGGTGAAGCGCGTCCAGCAGGCCGAGCAGATCCGCGACAAGGCGCTGGAGGTGCTGCTCGAGCAGGTCGAGGTCCCGCTGCCGGAGAAGGTCGTGCAGGCTCAGGTCGACGACACCCTGCACAACGCCATACACGGCCTCGAACACGACGAGGCGCGTTTCGCCGAG
>JAVXWV010000913.1:0-7521 GCA_032230775.1 Mycobacterium sp.
CTGGAACATCTTGTCGATGTCGTGCTGCACTTCGAGGGCGACCGCACTTCGGCGCTTCGCATGGTGCGGGGCGTGAAGAACCGCTTCGGCGCCGCCGACGAGGTGGGCTGTTTCCTGTTGCACGACAACGGAATCGAGTGCGTCGCCGACCCATCGGGACTATTCCGAGACCAGCGACCCCAGCCGGTGTCGGGCACGGCGGTGACCGTCACGCTCGACGGCAAGCGCCCGCTGATCGGTGAGGTGCAGGCGCTGATCGGAACACCCGCCACCGGCTCGCCGCGACGCGCGGTCAGTGGCATCGACTCGTCGCGCGCCGCCATGATCACCGCTGTGCTGGAGAAGCGCGCGAAGCTGCCCGTCGGGGCGAACGACATCTACCTGTCCACCGTCGGCGGCATGCGGTTGACGGACCCGTCGTCGGACCTGGCGGTCGCGCTGGCGATCGCGTCCGCATTTACCGACCTGCCGATGCCCGCCAACGCCGTGGCGATCGGCGAGGTGGGGTTGGCAGGCGATTTGCGCCGGGTCAGCGGCATGGATCGCAGGCTCGACGAGGCAGCACGGCTGGGCTTCGGCTGCGCCGTGGTACCCGCGGGTGTCACCGCCGTGCCCGCGGGACTGCGTGCCCTTCCCGCCGACGACATCCAGACGGCGTTGCGGGTGCTGAGGCAAATCAGCCAGACTGACGCGAGCAACGGCCGATCCTGAAACGGGTAGGAGGGGCGATGGCCGTCAAGGCGAGTAGCAGGGCGAGCCGCAACGTGGTGCAGCTGGCCCGGCCGACCCTGCGGGAAACCATCGCGCGCCTGGCGCCGGGCACCGCCCTGCGTGACGGCCTCGAGCGCATCCTGCGCGGCCGCACCGGCGCCCTGATCGTGATCGGGTACGACGACAGCGTCGAGGCCATCTGCGACGGCGGCTTCTCGCTCGACATTCGCTACGCGCCCACCCGGCTGCGGGAACTGTCCAAGATGGACGGCGCGGTCGTGCTGTCCACTGACGGCGGCCGCATCGTGCGGGCGAACGTGCAGCTGGTGCCCGACCCGTCGATCCCCACCGAGGAGTCCGGCACCCGGCACCGCTCCGCCGAGCGCACCGCCATCCAGACCGGCTATCCGGTGATCTCGGTGAGCCATTCGATGAGCATCGTGACCATCTACGTCGCAGGCGAGCGCCACGTGATGCCGGAGTCGGCCGCCATCCTGTCGCGGGCCAACCAGACCATCGACACCCTTGAGCGGTACAAGACCCGCCTCGACGAGGTCAGCAGGCAGCTGTCCACCGCCGAGATCGAGGACTTCGTGACGCTGCGCGACGTGATGACGGTTGTGCAGCGGCTGGAGATGGTGCGCCGGATCAGCCTGGAGATCGACTCCGACGTCGTCGAACTCGGCACCGACGGGCGCCAGCTCAAGTTGCAGCTGGAGGAACTCGTCGGCGACAACGACGTCGCCCGCGAGCTGATCGTGCGCGACTACCACGCCAACCCCGACCCGCCGACGGCCGCCCAGGTGAGTGCCACCCTCGAGGCCCTTGACGGGCTCTCCGACAACGAGCTGCTCGACTTCACAACGCTGGCAAGTGTTTTCGGCTATCCGTCGACGCTGGAGGCGCAGGACTCGGCGATGAGTTCACGCGGCTACCGGGCAATGACTGGCATCCCGCGGTTGCAGTTCGCCCACGTCGACCTTCTGGTGCGGTCGTTCGGTTCGTTGCAGGGACTGCTTGCCGCTACCTCCGACGACCTGCAGTCGGTCGAAGGCATCGGGTCGATGTGGGCCCGCCACATCAGGGAGGGCCTGTCACAGCTCGCCGAGTCGACCATCGCCGACCGGCTCGCCTAGCTCGCTTAGCTCACTGATCTCGTCGAGCCCGGCGCGGAGCAGGCTCCACGCGAGATGTCGTGCTTCTGCGGCCCTCGACTGCATCAGCCGCTGGACGGGCGGGACAGGATTGAGGTGCGGAGCGCTTCTCTGGACCACGGCGTCGTGCACATCCTCCGCCACCCGGATGCCCATCAGGACGGCTTCGTTGACGCGGTCCAACGCGCGGTGCAGCCGGTCGTCCTCGATGAGCAGGTGTGCGTTGCCGACCTCGACCGAAAACTCGTTCACGACCTGGCTGATCTGCTCGAAGATCGGGTTCATCGCGAGTTCCCGCTCGTCGCGATCCTCGATGCCCAGAATGCTCGCGGCCTCGTTCCACAGTGTCGCCAGCAGTCGAGTGTGCCCGTTGACGGTGCGCGACACCTCGACGAGCGCCTGCTTCTGCACCTGATTGACCAGATGAAGGCGCTCGACACGGGCCAGTTCTCGCTGCGTCTCCAGCTCGGCGCGATGCGACTTGTCCTTGGCCTCCATCTCGACCCGGTGCAGTGTCTGGATCAGAGCCAGTTCGCGGGCCGACCGCTCATCGGCGGCTGCAAGCGCGACGCGTAGTCGCTCGGCGGCGTCGGCGGTGTTCTGGTTCGCCTGGCGCTGAACGTTGAGGGTCTGCCACATGGTCACCATCACGACGCAGAACACGACGGCGCCGAAGAACCAGTCCGCCTTGGAACCGCTCTCGCCGTGGCTGACGAGGATGAACCAGGCGATGGCAACAATGCCCGCGACCCCACAGGCAAACCACCCGATTCCACGCCAGCCCTCGATAGCGGCGAACCAACGCGGTCGCTGGCGAACTGGCATCGGCGGTGCCATCGGCTCGGTTGGGACACTCACGTCGCCGACGTCCGAATCCTCGGCGGCCCTGGTGGATTGCACTAGTCCCGTCATCCGGACCTCCCATTCGCCCCGAGCATTCCGCCGTGCGGGTTCAGACTAGGGAACCCTAGATTGCGCCGTCACGCCCCGCCTCTCGGCGGTGTACGGGAATTGTCGCGGACCGCTAGTGTCAACCCGTGCTCACCGCTATCGAACTGACCCGCTAGAGAATTGAGGGGCCCATGGGACAACCCGAGTCACATGAACGCGACTCGTCAATCATCGTCGATCTGTCCGAGGCGGCGATGCACATGTACACGGCCGCGATCGACGCGTTGCCCTTCGCAGAGGACCGCAAGTTCCACAAGCGCGCGGACGTCGTTCTGTCGGGCATGCGCAAATTGCGCGCCGCGCTGACGGACGCAGCAAGCACCAGCAGACCCTCACCCGCGGTGATCGTCGCGCTGAGCAATGTGCGGCGGCGCTACGACGCCTTGATGGAACACGCCGCTGCTGCACCGGGATCGAGTTTGGGCCAGCAGTTGTACGTCACTCGCGTGCACGCCAAATTGTCTGCCAAAGAAGTTGCCAACGGCGCGGGGCTTCGCGCCGATCTGCTCGATGAGCTCGAGGCAGGCGAGACACCCACCGACGAGGACGCGGCGAAGATCAAGGACGCGATTGCCGCCCTCGGCGGGGTGCCAGGCACCGAACATCTCCAACCCGTGCCCGAGCCTCAAGAGCCGGAGCATGACGAGCATGTGGAGCATGACGAGCACGCGGACGAACACGTCAACGGCTGGGACGAATCGCTCGTAACGGAGCACGCGGGCTAGGCGGCACCTACCGGCTTAGCCGCCCTGCGGCGCAGGTGCCTGCTCGGCGGGAGGCGCACCTGCGCCCGGTGGTGCCTGAGCAGGCGCGGGCGGGGCGAGGATGAACGGCACCGCCGCTGACCTCAGATTGCCGAGCTGCACGACGAGGTTGTACGTACCCGGCCCGATCGGCTGACGCGGCAGCGGGCATTGCGGCGCAGAGCCCATACCCGTCCAGGTCACCTCCGTGGTCACCTGCTCGCCGGGCTGGAACGTCTTGACCAGTGTCTCGTTCGACGGTGCGCAGTCCAGGTTCGACCACAGCCGGTTGTTGTCCAGCGAGTAGACGTAGGCGGCCAGCACCGCGGCGCCGACGTCGCGCTGACACGCGACCAGGCCGATATTTGTCACCACCATGGTGAACTTCGGCTGGTCTCCGACGAAGTACTGCGGCTGGTTGGTGATGCCCCTGACCGCCAGCGTGGAGTCGGGGCAGTCGTCACCCTCCTTGAGCACCGGCGGCGGCATGACGGCCGCGGTCGGGGTGGGCGTCGGCGCAGGGGCCTGCTGCGCCGGCGGCATCACCGGGGTCTTGACCTCGGGGTTCTCCCCTGGAAGCGGTGTCGGCGCTGCAGCCTGCGTGGGGTTGGGCTTGCCTGCCGTCTTGCTCTCGGTGCTCGTGCTGTTCACCACGACCATCACCACCACGGCGGCGATCACGCCGATCACGAGTACCGCGATGCCAATCGCGAGTGCCCTGCGGCGCCAGTAAATCTGCGTCGGTAGCGGGCCATGCGGTTCTAGATCCAGCACAAGCTCACCGTAAGGCCAGGTCACGCTGCCCCGTCCGAGGTGACCCGGCGTGTCGCGAGTCAGCCTTCGCCAATGTCGCCCAGATGATCGCGCAACACCACCCGACCGTCGGCCAGGTGGTAGGTCAGGCCGACGATGGCGAGGGTCCCCGCGGCAAGCCGTTCGGCGATGGACGAGGAGCGCACGCGCAGCTGCGTGACGGTGTCGTTGACGTGCCGCGTTTCGAACTCGTCGACCCGCGTCAGGCCGGCGTGACGGCCTTGCAGAACGGACGGCGTTATCCGTTCCACGATGTCGCGCACGTAGCCGCCTGGCACCACACCCTCGTCGATAGCCGCCAGCGTCGCCTGCACCGCGCCGCAGCTGTCGTGGCCCAGCACGACGATCAGCGGCACGTTGAGCACCGTCACCGCGTATTCGATCGAGCCGAGCACCGCCGAGTCAACGACGTGGCCTGCGGTCCGTACCACGAACATGTCGCCGAGGCCCTGGTCGAAGATGATCTCGGCCGCCACCCGGCTGTCTGCGCAGCCGAACAACACGGCAGTGGGCTTTTGCGAATGGGCCAGGCGGGCCCGGTCCTCGATGCTCTGGCTGGGATGCGCGGGCTCGCCCGCGACAAATCGCTCGTTACCCTCCTTGAGTGCTTTCCATGCGGTCACCGGACTCGTATAGGGCATGGCCGCCATTGTGCCGGAGCGCGGGTTCATGATCGATTCGGCCGAGCTGTTGCGGTGGTACAAGCAGGCGCAGCGGGACCTGCCGTGGCGGCGAGCCGACGTGACAGCGTGGCAGATCCTGGTCAGCGAGTTCATGCTGCAGCAGACGCCGGTGGCACGCGTCGAACCGATCTGGCTGGACTGGGTGGCGCGGTGGCCCACCCCTTCGGCGACTGCCGCCGCCAGCGCTGCCGATGTGCTTAGAGCTTGGGGCAAGCTCGGTTATCCACGACGGGCCAAGTGGCTGCACGAATGCGCAACCGTGATCGCCGAGCAGTTCGACGATGTGGTGCCGTCGGACGTCGAAACGCTGTTGACGCTGCCTGGGATCGGCGCATACACCGCCCGCGCCGTCGCCTGTTTCGCGTACCGGCAGCGAGTGCCCGTGGTCGACACGAACGTACGCCGCGTGCTGGCAAGGGCCGTGCACGGCAGGGCCGAAGCCGCCGCGTCTTCCTCGCCACGCGATCTGACCGACGTCGACGTGCTGTTACCCAATGATGCTGACGCACCGCAGTTTTCGGCGGCGCTGATGGAGTTGGGTGCGACGATCTGCACGGCGCGCGCGCCGCGGTGCGGCCTGTGTCCGGTAAGCGTGTGCGCATGGCGATCGCGTGGCTACCCGGCAGCTGCCGGTCCTGCACGCCGCGCGCAGCGCTACGCAGGCACGGATCGCCAGGTGCGCGGCCGTCTGCTCGATGTGTTGCGCGGCAACGACTCTCCCGTCACGCGCGCCGAACTCGACGTCGCGTGGCTGACCGACACCGCACAACGCGACCGCGCTCTCGATTCCCTCCTGGTTGACGGTCTAGTCGAGTTAACTGCCGACGGCCGGTTTGCACTCGCAGGTGAGGGCGACTGATCTAGCCTGAGGCTGTGGCGCAGGCACCCCGAACTCGCTACGCGTCGCGCGGCGACCTGGACATCGCGTACCAGATACTCGGCGAGGGCCCCAGCGATCTCGTCGTGATGCCGGGACCGTTCATCCCGATCGACTCGATCGACGACGAGCCGTCGATGTACCGCTTCTTCCGGCGCCTTGCCTCGTTCAGCCGGGTGATCCGATTCGACCACCGCGGCATGGGCATGTCGTCCCGCATCGGTTCGGCGGACACCATCACCTCGTCGTGTTGGGCCGAGGACGTGGTCACGGTGATGGATGCGATCGGATGCGAACGCGCCGCGGTCTTCGTGTCGGGCGTCACGTCGACGAGCGCACTCTTGCTGGCTGCCGATCACCCAGAGCGGGTGGCCAGCCTCGTGATCGTCAACGGCACGGCCAGGGCGCTCTGGGCAGCGGACTACGAAATCGGGACGAAGGCCAGTGGTGCCGACACCTTCACCACGGTGGCGATCGAGCCGGATGCCGTCGAGCAGGGGTTCGACGTCCTCGGGTTCGTCGCGCCGTCCGTCGCCGCCGACCATGCGTTCCGCGCCTGGTGGGACCTCGCAGGCAACCGCGCCGCGTCACCGAGCATGGCCCGCAAATCGAACAAGGCGCTGACCGACGCCGACGCGCGCGCCAAGCTGCCCCTGATAACCGCGCCGACCCTGATCCTGCATCGCGCGGACGCCGCGTTTATCGGGGTCGGTCATGGCCGGTACCTCGCCGAGCACATCGCGGGATCACAATACGTCGAACTGCCGGGCACCGACACGCTCTACTGGGTCGGCGACGCGACCCCTATCCTCGACGAGGTCGAGGAATTCATCACCGGCGTGCGCGGCAGCTTTGACGCCGAACGCATACTCACCACAATCGTTTTCACCGACATCGTCGGCTCGACACAACGCGCCGCCTCCCTCGGTGACAATCGGTGGCACGCCCTTCTGGACAACCACGACAATGTGGTCCGCCACGAGTTCGAGCGATTCCGCGGTATCGAGGTCAACACGGTCGGAGATGGATTCGTCGCGATGTTCATCAGTCCCAGCGTCGCGATCGACTGCGCGGTTGCCATCGTCGACGCGGTCCGCCCGCTCGGCATCGAAGTTCGGGTCGGTATCCACGCGGGCGAGGTCGAGGTGCGCGGCGACGACATCGCGGGCATGGCGGTGCACATCGGTGCGCGCGTCGCAGCGCTGGCCGGGCCCAGCGAGGTGCTCGTGTCGTCGACAGTGCGCGAGATCGTCACCGGATCGCGGCGCCAGTTCGCCGAACGCGGTGAGCACGAACTCAAGGGTGTGCCCGGCCGTTGGCGTGTGCACGCCGTGGTGCGTGAAAGCGCTGCCGTAAAACACTGACCGCGGCGTAACCCCCTGCCCTATCCATTGCTGAACACGACAAAGGAGTTCAGCCATGAAGAAGTTCAACATCGCCATCGCAGTTGCAGGCATCCTTACGGCAGGTAGCCTGGCTGTGGCCGCTACGGCCGCGGCCGCACCAACGGGCGGCTCGAACGCCGCCGACACCGTTAAGACCCTGCGCGACATGGGATATGACGTGCAACTCAACGGAACGGTGAGCGG
>JAVXWV010000008.1:0-2999 GCA_032230775.1 Mycobacterium sp.
CGGGGCACGTCGATGCGGGATTCCGTCTTGATCGGCCCGCGGGGCGACCAACCCAGATCCGTCCAGTACGCCTCGGCACGGTCGAACCGGGTCAACTCCAAGTCGACGACCCACTTGGTGGCCGACACGTAGCCGTAGAGGCCGGGGACCACGAGCCGGGCGGGGTAGCCGTGCGAGGTCGGCAACGGCTCGCCGTTCATCCCGACCGCCAGCAGAGCGTCGCGGCCGTCGGTGAGGGCGTCGACGGGTGTGCCTGCGGTGAAGCCGTCGATCGACATCGACAGCACCATGTCGGCGTCCGGATGTACGCCGGCCTCGGCCAGCAGGTCGCGCACCCGATAGCCGGTCCACTTCGCATTCGAAATAAGGTCGCCACCAACGGGATTCGACACGCACGTCAGGGTCACCAGCTTTTCGACGGCTTCGAATCGCTCCAGATCATCGAAGCGGTAGGTGATCTCGCGGTCCACCATGCCGTGGATTTTCAGCTGCCAGTCCGACCGGCTCAGCTGCGGCACGCTCAGCGCGGTGTCGATCCGGTAGAAGTCGGCGTTGCTGGTGACGAACGACGGCAGCGCAACGCCTTTCGGCTGCACAGTCGGTGGCACCGGTGGGGCGCTGACGCCGACCGCAGGCAAGGCGAATGCGTCGCGATCACCCGAGACGGAGTGCACGATGCGCGACAGCACGACGCCACCCACGCCGCTGAGCGCTCCCGCGCCGAGAAAACCCAGAGTTACCAACGACAGTCGACGGCCGCGGTCGGGGGAGTCGGGGTCCTCTGTCCGCTCCGGCGCGTCGACGAACCGTCCCGAGGTGAGCAGCCGCAACACCGCGACGCCGCATGCGGTACCGACCAACGCGGGCACGATGTCGAACAGCGTCGCCCCGGCACGCGAGAGCACAGCCGCACATCCCGCGATCCCCGCAACGACGATCGCGGCACTGCCGACCGGGACGCGACGGGTCTCCCATCGCGCGGTCACCGCGGCAAGCAACGCGATCACTCCCAGCACAAGCACCGAGAGAAAAAGTTTGTCGGCGGTGCCGAAGGTCTGGATCGCCCATTCCTTGACCGGCCCCGGCGTCAGGTCGATGACCGCCGAGCCGATCGCGGTACGGGCGTCGGCCTGAGGCCCGAACGGGACGGCGAGAAGTTCGGTGACCCCGAGCGCGACCGCGGCTGCCGCGACGCCCGCGAGCATCCGCTTGTCGGGCGCTGGTTCGGGCATAACAAAAACCTACCTGCGGGCCGCGGGGCGAGGCCTTACGAAGTCATGACGGCACCCGAAAGGCTTACCGGATGGCCGATGAGATATGTTCCTTGGCGGTCCGACCGACCACAGTCTTGAAAGGGAGCTAGATGGAGATCGAGGGCAAGAAGGCAGTCGTCGTCGGTGGTGCGTCGGGCTTTGGGAAGGCGACCGCCGAGTTACTGGCCAAGCGCGGCGCGAGTGTGGCGGTGCTGGACCGCCCCCAGTCGAAGGGCAAGGAAGTTGCCGACGCGATCGGTGGCTCTTTCTACGAGGTGGATGTCACCGATTTCGACGGCACCGAGAAGGTCCTGCAGCAGGCGATCGACGGCCTTGGCGGACTGCACATCATCGTGACGACAGCCGGCGGCGGCGCCGCCGAGCGCACCGTCAAGAAAGACGGTCCGCACAGCTTGGAGTCCTTCCGCAAGTGTGTCGACCTCAACCTCATCGGCACCTTCAACATCAGCAGGCTGGCGGGCTGGCAGATGAGCCAGCAGGACCTGGTCGACGATGAGCAGGAGGAGCGCGGCGTCATTATCAACACCGCCTCGATCGCCGCGTTCGAGGGACAGATCGGGCAGGTGGCCTACACGGCGTCCAAGGCTGCGATCGCCGGGATGTGCCTCACCATGGCCCGCGACATGGGCAGCCTGGGCATCCGCGCCCTGGCCATCGCGCCGAGCCTGTTCGCCACCGGTCTGACCGAAGGCATCCCCGACGAGTTCGCCAAGGCCCTGACGAAGGACGCGGCGTTCCCGAAACGTCTCGGCCGCCCGGAGGAGTACGCCAAGCTCGTCCAGGCGATCGTCGAGAACCCGATGCTCAACGGCCAGTGCCTGCGACTCGACGCCGGCCAGCGCTTCGCCCCCAAGTAAGCCGTGGCTTGTGTGCGTTTAGGAGCGATGAGCGCTCCTAAACGCACACAAATCGCTAACGTGGCGTGCGTGGCAACGGTCGCCGATCACGTCATCTCAGCCCTGCGACTCAGCGGTGTGCGCCGTGTCTACGGCCTCCCCGGGGACAGCCTCAACGGCTTCACCGACGCGATCCGGCGCTCCGGTGAAATCTCTTGGGAGCACGTCCGTCACGAGGAGACGGCCGCGTTCGCGGCGGCAGCCGATGCCGCGCTGACCGGACAGCTGGCGGTCTGCGCAGGAAGCTGCGGCCCCGGCAACCTGCATCTAATCAACGGTCTGTTCGACGCGCAGCGCAGTCGGGTTCCGGTGCTGGCGATCGCGGCGCACATCCCGCGCTCGGAGATCGGGTCGGAGTACTTCCAGGAAACGCATCCGCAGGAGCTGTTCCGGGAATGCAGCGTCTACCGCGCACTCGTCAGCACGCCGGAGATGCTGCCGCGGATCCTCGAGATGGCGATGCGGGCCGCGGTCGAGGAGAACGGGGTAGCCGTCGTCGTCATCCCGGGCGAGATCTTCCTGCAGCGCGCCGACGCCTCGGGATTCCTGGCGCGTCCGATCACACCGACCCGTTCCGTGGTGCGCCCCGACGATGAGTCGCTGCGTCGGGCGGCCGAAATCCTCAACAGCGCAGAGGCTGTCACGATTCTCGGCGGCGCCGGTGTCGAAGGATCCCATGACGCGTTGATCCAGGCGGCCGCGACGCTGGGCGCGCCGATCGTGCACACGCTGCGTGGCAAGGAGTTCGTCGAATACGACAACCCGTTCGACGTCGGCATGACCGGTCTTCTGGGCTTCGCCTCCGGCTACAAGGCGATCAAAGAGGCCG
>JAVXWV010000076.1:0-7957 GCA_032230775.1 Mycobacterium sp.
GGACTGGTCATGATTCACCGTCTCGACCTCTCGGCGGGTGGGACGTCGTCAAAAGGCCTCGGCGGCACGGCCAATCAGCAGATGCTGTGGACTCTCGTCGGCGTGGTGGTCTTCTCGCTGGTGGTGATCTTCCTGCGCGACCATCGGTTGCTGGCGCGCTACGGCTACGTCTGCGGTCTGACGGGCTTGATCCTGCTGGCCATCCCCGCTGTGCTGCCCCGGTCGGTTTCGGAGCAGAACGGCGCAAAGATCTGGATAGAGTTGCCGGGCTTCTCAATTCAGCCTGCCGAGTTCTCCAAGATTCTGCTGCTCATTTTCTTCGCCGCGGTGTTGGTGTCCAAGCGCAGCCTGTTCACCAGCGCTGGCAAGCACTTCGTCGGCATGGACCTGCCGCGGCCCCGCGACCTGGCGCCGCTGCTGGCCGCTTGGATCGCCTCGGTCGGCGTGATGGTCTTCGAGAAGGATCTCGGCACCTCGCTGCTGCTGTACGCGTCGTTTCTGGTGATGGTCTACATCGCCACCGATCGGTTCAGCTGGGTGGTCATCGGGCTCGCGCTGTTCGCCGCGGGAAGCGTTGCGGCGTATTACATCTTCCATCACGTCCAAGTGCGGGTGCAGACCTGGCTTGACCCCTTCGCCGATCCCGACGGTGCCGGCTATCAGATAGTGCAGTCGCTGTTCAGCTTCGCCACCGGCGGCATCTTCGGCACCGGCCTTGGCAACGGTCAGCCCGGCACGGTGCCTGCCGCGTCGACGGATTTCATCATCTCCGCGATCGGCGAAGAGCTCGGGCTGGTCGGCTTGGCCGCGGTGCTGATGCTCTACACCATCGTCATCATCCGCGGCCTGCGGACCGCGATCGCGGTGCGTGACAGTTTCGGAAAGCTGCTGGCCGCCGGGCTGGCATCGACACTGGCGATCCAGCTGTTCATCGTGGTGGGCGGCGTCACCAAACTGATCCCGCTGACCGGGCTCACCACCCCGTGGTTGTCGTACGGCGGTTCGTCGCTGCTGGCCAACTACGTGCTGCTCGCCATCCTGGTGCGCATCTCGCACGCCGCACGGCGCCCGATCGTCACCCGGCCGCACACCCCGCCGATCGCGGCGGCTAGCACCGAGGTGATCGAGAAGGTATGAACACCTCGCTGCGCCGCATCTCCGTGATGATAATGGTGCTGATCGTGCTGCTATTGGCCAATGCCACACTGACACAGGTGTTTACCGCCGATGGACTGCGGGCTGATCCTCGTAACCAGCGGGTGCTGCTCGACGAGTATTCACGCCAGCGCGGCCAGATCTCCGCCGGTGGCCAGCTGCTCGCCTACTCCGTGTCGACCAACGGCCGCTTCCGTTTCCTTCGCGTCTACCCCAACCCGCTGACCTACGCCCCGGTCACCGGGTTCTATTCGCTGAGCTATTCGAGCACCGGGCTGGAGCGCGCCGAGGACACCATCCTCAACGGTTCCGACCAGCGGCTGTTCGGTCGACGGCTGGCCGACTTCTTCACCGGCCGCGATCCGCGCGGCGGCAACGTCGCGACCACCATCAATCCGCAGGTACAGCAGGCCGCGTGGGACGCGATGGAGGGCGGCTGCAACGGCCCGTGCAAGGGCGCCGTGGTGGCGCTTGAGCCGTCCACCGGCAAGGTCCTTGCCATGGTTTCGGCACCGTCGTACGACCCCAATCTGCTGGCCACCCACGACATTCAGAAACAGGCGGCGGAGTGGCAGCAGCTGCGTGACAACCCCGACTCGCCGTTGTTGAATCGGGCCATCTCGGAAACCTACCCGCCGGGGTCCACGTTCAAGGTCATCACGACGGCGGCCGCACTGCAGTCCGGCGCCACCGAGAACACGCCGTTGACCGCTGCGGCCCGAATCACGTTGCCGGACAGCACCGCAACACTGGAGAACTTTGGCGGGGCCGCGTGCGGCGCAGGCCCGACCGCATCCCTGCACGATGCATTCGCGAAGTCATGCAACACGGCCTTCGTCCAACTCGGCATCAACACGGGGGCCGACGCGCTGCGGTCGACCGCGCTGGCGTTCGGGCTGGACACCCCTCCCCCGACGATTCCGCTTCAGGTGGCCCAATCCACCATTGGCCCGATCACCGACGCCGCAGCGCTGGGCATGTCGAGCATCGGACAGAAAGATGTCGCGCTGACCCCGCTGCAGAACGCGCAGGTGGCCGCGGCCATCGCGAACAAAGGGGTGGCCATGCGGCCGTACCTAGTCGATAGTCTGAAGGGACCCGACCTCGCGAACATCAGCACGACAGCTCCTCACACAGAGCGACAGGCGGTGTCCGAGCAGGTCGCAGATACACTTACGGACTTGATGGTCGCCGCCGAGCAGGTGACTCAGCAGAAGGGAGCCATCGCCGGCGTGCAGATCGCATCGAAGACCGGCACGGCGGAGCACGGTACGGATCCGCGCAACACCCCGCCGCATGCCTGGTACATCGCCTTCGCGCCTGCACATGCGCCCAAGGTTGCGGTCGCTGTCCTGGTCGAGAGCGGTGGCGACAGGCTGTCTGCCACTGGGGGCGCCCTGGCCGCACCCATCGGGCGCGCGACGATCGCGGCAGCGCTGCGGGAGGCATCATGAGCCCGCGCAGGCGACCGCGAGTGAGGATCACAGAGCCGCCCCGGCGGCGACATCCAACCTCAGCGAGGCTCCAATTGACGGCGCGAACCGCAAGCTCTCGCGCAAAGCGAGGACCGGACCGAGTGGGAGTCGAGCCATGAGTCCGCGCGTTGGAGTGACGCTGTCCGGCCGCTACCGGCTGCAGCGGCTGATCGCCACAGGCGGCATGGGTCAGGTGTGGGAAGGCATCGACTCCCGACTGGGCCGCCGTGTGGCCGTCAAGGTGCTCAAGGCCGAGTACTCCGAGGACGCCGAGTTCGTCGAGCGGTTCCGCGCCGAGGCGCGCACCGTCGCGATGCTCAACCACCCTGGCATCGCGAGCGTGTACGACTACGGCGAGACCGACATGGACGGCGAGGGCCGCACCGCATACCTGGTGATGGAACTGGTCAACGGTGAACCGCTGAACTCGGTGCTCAAGCGCACCGGTCGGCTGTCGCTGCGGCATGCCCTCGACATGCTCGAGCAGACCGGCCGGGCGCTGCAGGTCGCTCACACCGCGGGCCTGGTGCACCGCGACGTCAAGCCGGGCAACATCCTCATCACGCCGACAGGGCAGGTCAAGCTCACCGACTTCGGCATCGCCAAGGCTGTCGACGCCGCGCCCGTCACCCAGACGGGCATGGTGATGGGCACCGCCCAGTACATCGCACCGGAGCAGGCGCTGGGCCACGACGCCACCGCGGCGAGCGACGTGTACTCGCTGGGAGTTGTTGGCTACGAATCGGTTTCGGGCAAACGACCGTTCACCGGCGAAGGCGCGCTTACGGTGGCGATGAAGCACATCAAGGAAACGCCTCCCCCGCTGCCCGCCGACCTTCCGCCGAATGTCCGCGAGCTGATCGAAATCACGCTGGTGAAGAATCCCGGCATGCGGTACCGGTCCGGTGGGCCGTTCGCCGACGCCGTCGCCGCGGTTCGGTCGGGCCGCCGTCCGCCAAGACCAAACCAGGCGCCGTCCATCGGCAGGGCGGCACCGGCAGCCGTGCCCTCGGCCGCACAGGCCCGCGCCGCAGACCTCACCGTGCGGGCACCGACGACCGCTGCCCGGCCGCGCCCGGCGACCGGCAGCCACCGCACTCCCCCGCCACGCCGCACGTTCTCTTCGGGTCAGCGCGCACTGCTGTGGGCTGCCGGCGTACTCGGCGCCCTGGCGATCGTCATCGCCATCCTCATCGTCCTCAACGCGCAGGACCGTAAGGACCGGCCGTCATCGCCGCCGACCGTGACGAATACGATTACCCAAACAACCCCGTTCCAGTCGCCTGCCGCGATGCCCGGTTGGACCGATCAGGTCACTATTGGTAATGGTGGAGTTGAACAACCAGGAAACGGGGCAACCCGAATCGACGCGATCGCGTCACCCGCAAAGGTGCAGGTGAGGCCTTCAGCCCGAGAACAGACATGGCGATGACCACCCCGCAACACCTGTCCGACCGGTACGAAGTCGGCGAGATCCTCGGCTTCGGCGGTATGTCCGAGGTCCATTTGGCGCGCGATCTGCGGTTGCACCGCGACGTGGCCATCAAGGTGCTGCGCGCTGACCTGGCCCGCGACCCCAGCTTTTATCTGCGGTTCCGCCGCGAGGCGCAGAACGCGGCCGCGCTGAACCATCCGGCGATCGTCGCCGTATACGACACCGGCGAGGCGGAAACCGCGGCCGGTCCGCTGCCGTACATCGTGATGGAGTACGTCGACGGGGTCACGCTGCGCGACATCGTGCACACCGAGGGCCCGATGCCTACCAAGCGGGCAATCGAGGTGATCGCCGACGCATGCCAAGCGCTGAACTTCAGCCATCAGCACGGCATCATCCACCGCGACGTCAAGCCCGCCAACATCATGATCAGCAAGGCAGGCGCGGTGAAGGTGATGGACTTCGGCATCGCCCGCGCGCTGGCCGATGCCAGCAGCGTCACCCAGACAGCCGCGGTGATCGGCACGGCGCAGTACCTGTCGCCCGAGCAAGCCCGCGGCGAAAAGGTCGACGCCCGCTCGGACGTTTACTCGCTGGGCTGCGTGCTCTACGAAATGCTCACGGGTGAACCGCCTTTCACCGGTGACTCGCCCGTCGCGGTCGCCTACCAGCATGTGCGCGAGGATCCGGTGCCGCCGTCACAGCGTCACAACGACATCGCGCCGGAGCTGGACGCCGTGGTGCTCAAAGCGCTGGCCAAGAACCCCGACAATCGCTACCAGACGGCCGCGGAGATGCGCGCCGACCTAGTGCGGGTACACAGCGGAGAGGCGCCGGAGGCGCCAAAGGTATTCACCGATGCCGAACGGACCTCGCTGCTGTCGTCGTCGACGCCGTCGCATGACCGGACACCGCCGACCGACCACTTGCCGGCGCAGCCGACCGGTTATGCCGAGAGAGCGGAACGCGGCGGTTCAGTGGGCCGCTGGCTCATCGCGGTCGCGGTCCTGGCGGTACTGACGGTGGTGGTCACCGTCGCGATCAACATGTTCGGCGGCAGCACTCGGGATGTTCAGGTACCGGATGTGCGGGGCCAGGCGCTGAATGACGCCACCGCTACCCTGCAGAATGCTGGCTTCAAGGTCCGCAACCAGCAGAAGTCGGATTCCAAAGTGCCGCCCCAACACGTGATCGACACCGACCCCGCTGCGGGCGCGTCCATCGGCGCCGGCGACGAGATCCTGATCAACGTGTCCAGTGGCCCGGAGCAGCGCGAGATCGTCGACTGCAAGAACTTCAGCTACGCGGACTGCGTCCAGAAACTCACCGACGGCGGGTTCGGCAATTTCAAGGAGTCGAAGTCACCGTCGACGCCGGAGATGAAGGACAAGGTGCTCGCCACCATCCCGCCGGCCAACCAGACCTCGGCGATCACCAACGAGATCACGATCGTCGTCGGCGCGGGACCCGAGAGCAAACCGGTGCCCGACGTGAAGAACCAGACGGAGGATCCCGCCCGGCAGATCCTGACTGCGTCTGGGTTCCTCAACGTCGTGACTGTTCCCGTCGACAGCCCAACAGCGTGCGGCCAAATAGTCGGCACCCTTCCCCTTGCCGGACAGGACACGGCGGTCGATACTCCGATCCAGCTTCAGGTATCGAGGTGCAACCAGTTCGTCATGCCCGACGTGCGTGGAGGGTTCTGGACCGACGTCGAGCCGAACCTGCGTAACGCCTACGGCTGGACGGGCCAGCTGATCAGGGGCCCCGATGTACAGAACAGCGGCCAGCGGTCCAACGCGGTGGTGTCTCAGAGCCCGACGGCGGGCAACC
Source organism: Mycobacterium sp. (assembly GCA_032230775.1). Classification (GTDB taxonomy): domain Bacteria; phylum Actinomycetota; class Actinomycetes; order Mycobacteriales; family Mycobacteriaceae; genus Mycobacterium. The sequence goes on from JAVXWV010000076.1 coordinate 5,899, forward strand.
CGGTGAACAAGGACGCCCCGATCACGCTGGCGTTCGCGTCGTAGCCGCGTGTACCGCGTTGGCCACCTCGTCCTCCAGCTGACGCACCAACGACTCCGCAGGCGCGGTGCCGCAGTAGGTCAGCCAGTTGGCCAGCATCCGATGGCCGCCCTGCGTGAGGATTGATTCGGGGTGAAACTGCACGCCGTGGATCGGCAGCTCGACATGCCGCACACCCATGATGACGCCGCCCTCCGTCCGCGCGATCACCTCGAGTTCCGCGGGCACGGTGTCGGGCAGGATCGTCAGTGAGTGGTAGCGCGTCGCGGTGAACGGATCCGGAAGCCCCTGCAGCACACCCGCATTGGTGTGGTGCACGATGCTTGTCTTGCCGTGCAGCAACTCGGGTGCTCGGTCGACCGTGCCGCCGAATGCCACGCCGATGGCCTGGTGGCCGAGGCAAACGCCCAGCAGCGGGGTCTGCGCCGCGGCGCACGCCTTGACGAGTGGGATCGAGGCACCTGCGCGCTCTGGGGTGCCGGGGCCGGGGGAGAGGAGCACCCCGTCGAATTGAACCGCGGCGCTGGCGACATCGGCGTCTGTGGCGAGGCGATCGTCGTCGTTACGCCAGACCTGCGCATGCACACCAAGCTGGCCCAGGTACTGGACCAGGTTGAACACGAAGCTGTCGTAGTTGTCGACTACCAGGACCTGCATTGGCCCAGGCTACCTCGCGATTTCAACGTGATTTCCCTGCACTGAGCCCGGTCAGTAGCCGATCGGCCCCGCCGGCTTCGCGAACTTCATCCTGACCGGCTCGCTATGCCCGACCAGGTCGACCTGCGCCCCCGGCTGCTCGGAGTAGCCAAGCCCGAATCGCACGACGTACTGCCTGTAGAGAGTCACCAACGGTGCCGCCGCCAGCGCAGCCTGCATGGCGGGAGCGTCGCCGATCGCCGTGATGACGTACGGCGGGCTGTACGTGCGGCCGTTGAGCAGCAGCGTGTTGCCGACGCATCGCGGCGCCGACGTGCCGATGATCCGCTGGTCTTGCACCTGGATGCCCTCGGCACCTGCGCTCCATAAGGCGTTGAGCACCGCCTGGATGTCCTGCTGGTGCACGACCAGGTCGTCGGGCGTGGCATCGCGTGGGAAGCGGCCCTCAGCGTCGCGCTGAGCGTCGTTGAGCGTGACAACAAGGCCCGGCCCACGCATCGGGTCCAGGCCCGCGTCGACGGCCAATCGGGTGGAGCGGTTGGTGATCGCCGCAAGGGCGGCGTCGGCGCCGGGGGACCCGCCGTGATGCGTGTCGATCGTCGTCACCAACGCGTCCCGCTGAGAGGTGAGCCGGTCCACCGACTGCTGAGCCTCGCGGACCAAGTCGACGAGTCGCGGCGCATCGCTGCGCCGGATCTCTGCGCCGCCGGAGACGCCGTGGGTGGCCGCCAGCAGCAGTCCCGCCAATAGACACACCAGCGGGACGCCGAAGCGCCAGGGGGAGCGGGTGCGGCGATGAGCGCTCGTGCGAAGAGCAGACGAGTCGGGCGGCTGGTCCATCGGCTCCTCTCGGGATTCGGGGCTGGCAGGGTGGCTACGTTAGGCTCGTAGGTACATCGTCGCACCGTGTGCCCCGACTGTCCGCGAAGGTAACCATGCCCAAGTCCAAAGTCCGCAAGAAGAACGACTTCACGAGCAACCCGGTGAGCCGGACACCGGTCAAGATCAAGACCGGGCCGTCGAGCGTGTGGTTCGTGGTTTTGTTCTGCGGTTTGATGCTGATCGGCTTGGTCTGGCTGCTGGTGTTCCAGCTCGCGTCCACCGCGATTCCGTTCCTCGCCGACCTCGGTCCGTGGAACTACGCCATCGCCTTTGCTTTCATGATCACCGGCTTGTTGCTCACGATGCGCTGGCGGTAGCCGTACCGACCATTGGTATGAATTTAACTTGGACTCTGCGCGTTACCCGTTTAGCAACCTTGTGGTCATCAGATCACACTGATGTGATTCATCCCCATTGGGGATAGCACTTGTGGATAACCTCATTAGCAACGGTAAAAGGGCGTTAGTACCCCATGCAGCAA
>JAVXWV010000010.1:0-3625 GCA_032230775.1 Mycobacterium sp.
CGGCTGACCGGCTCAGCCGATCTCTACGAGTCGACCGCGCGGCGCCCGGTGGCTTCCATTAATTTCGTCACCGCTCACGACGGTTTCACGCTACGGGACCTGGTGTCCTACAACGACAAGCACAACGAAGCCAACGGCGAGGGCAACCGGGACGGCGAGAGCCACAACCGATCCTGGAACTGCGGGGTGGAAGGGCCAACCGACGACCCCGAGATCAATGAGCTTCGTGCGCGGCAGCAACGGAATTTCCTTGTCACGCTTCTGCTTTCGCAGGGAGTTCCGATGATCTCGCACGGGGACGAGCTCGGACGTACTCAGCAGGGCAACAACAACGTCTACTGCCAGGACAACGAGCTTTCCTGGATCGACTGGGCGCAGGCCGACACCGACCTGATGGAGTTCACGCGCTCGGTGGCCGCTCTGCGCGCCGCGCATCCGGTGTTTCGCAGGCGACGTTTCTTCAGTGGACGGCCGGTGCGGCAACGCGACGGCGGCGAACTGCCCGATATCCAATGGTTCGCTCCCGACGGTTCGGAGATGACCGAGGAGGACTGGGAGTCCGGCTTCGCCAAGTCTGTGGCGGTCTACCTCAACGGTCACGGCATCCCCGATCTCGACGAGCGAGGCCAGCGGGTAACCGACGATTCATTCCTGCTGTGGTTCAACGCCCATCACGAACCGATCGACTTCGCGCTGCCCGCAGCCGAATTCGGCACCGCGTGGGTTCCGGTGATCTACACCGCGGCCGAAACCGACGACGACGCCGAAGCCCACGATGCCGGCGGGAAGGTGACCGTGGCCGCCCGCGCGGTGATGGTGCTGCAGGCCGCGACGGACTAGCTCAGTCGACGACGACGAAGAACGAGTCACCATCCTCAGGCGTGCCGTCGATCTGGCCGCGCTCGCGTCCGTGCTGCTCGGGGTCCAGGTGGTCGAGGGCGTCATCGGACATCGACTCGACTGTCGGCGAACCGTCGTCGGCGTCGCGGAGATCGATGTCGTCGGGAGACACATCCGGGGTCTCCTCCGACAACCGTTCGTCGAGCGTTTCGTGGTCGTTGGCGTCGATCCACCGCTCCGGCGGCTCGACCACCTCGTCGCCGTCGTCATTGCGGATCTCGTCGGAGTCGAGTTGCTCCGCGGGCTCCAGTGGGATGTCGTCGAACTCGTCAGGGCTCATGTGCGATCCCGCTGCGCTTCTCGCTTGAAAGCCATACCACTATGTTGCCCGACGCACGACACGGCGAAAACGGCGCGGTCTACATTGACCGCCAAGAACTGCGCCGAACGGGTGGCCGAACACGTCAACGGTGAGACGGTGGTGGCCGCCGGGCGTTCCAGCGGCGCGGACCCGAGCGGGAGGCGCTGCGATTTCCGTCGAACACGATTCTCGCCGTGACGGACGGCCAGGCGCTGTATGCGTTCCACCCCGATCCCCACGACGATTTGATCGGGCGGTGGCCGGTTGGCGAAGTCGGGGCCAAACTGGACGCCCGCGCGTCCAACCTCAACTACCTCGAGATCGTCGGAATGTGGGAACTGCTGCTGAGTTTCGCCGACGGTCGCTCGATCCCGACTTCACCGACAGGGACCCGGAGACGACACGGACACCTGGGACGAACGGTTCGTGTTCAGAAGCGTTGCGCGCCACCACGCTTGCCAATCGAGTTCACGTCTCCGTACCAGGCCGTATGGTAGCGTAAATCGCTGTAGCAACCGTGGCCGCCGCCATGGCACTCGGGATTTCGAGGATTTCTCGCTGACGCCGCCGGCCGGGCGGGCCGGTGTAGGAGCCGTTGAGCGGCGGCACCCTACCTGGCGGTCACGGTTGCCAGCACCCCCCTCAGAAGTAATTTTCGCCGGTGTCAACAACGGTGCCCTATCTCCCGTACGCCGCCTCCCGTATGCTGCCGAGCATGACGCCCCGGCGGGGTGGCCGCCGGCTATCGACCGATGATTGGATCGAAGCCGGATTTGCTGTGCTTGCCGACAAAGGACCAAACGCGCTGCGGGTCGACGCGCTGTGCGAGCGGCTCAATGTCACGAAGGGCAGCTTTTACTGGCACTTCACCGACATGCCCACATACCGCGGCGCGCTGGTCGAGGCGTGGGGCAGCCTCCACGACAGCAACCGGCGGCCGTTCGAGAACATGCCGGACGTCGAGCCGCGGGAACGCCTAGCCGTGATGCTGCGGACGCTGGTCGCCCCGCAGCATTGGGCGCTCGACCGAGCGATGCGGGTATGGGCGCTCACCGACGACGGGGCGCTGGCAAGCGTCCAGCAAAGCGACGGGCGCGTGCTGCGGGCCGTCCGGCAGGCGTTCATCGACTACGGGTGCGAGCGAGACGATGCCATGCTTCGTTCGTTTGTGGTGTTCGCATCGGGTGTCGGGATCGTGCACGCAGCGGGCCCGACCCCGGCCGCGCCCCCCGAAACACTCGACCGCTTCCTCGACTTCATGCTGCGGCCGTAGCCGTTCACGCCCTTTTCTGAGTCGGTTCCAGACCGGTCTTGCGGTCGAGGTACTGCAGCAGGTCGTGGGCGGCGACCTCGACGTCCTTGTGCCGCCATTCGGACGCCCGGTACACACACGCAATCAAACCGGTGCGGTGGATGCGGCGAAAATCCCCGTACACGAAGGCATATCGCGCCTTGGTGTCGTCGTTCGCGCCCTCGGTCAGTCCCAGGTGCCACTCGGCGTAGTCCTGCCAGGAATGCGATTCGAGGTAGGAGTTCTGCGCCTCGGCCCGCGGCTGCACCTCACCCCAGTCACTGTCGAGAACGTACTGACGGGCGTCGATGAGCGTGCGCGCCTTCGCCACTGCAGCTTCGTTGAGGAGGTAGGAGGCCATGGTCACATTGTCCGCTCTGCGAGGTCGCCGTCGATGGCCGACACTGATCCGCATGTTCTCACTGGCGGGTAGATCGGCCGGGCTCCCCGTAAAAATACCTCTGCGACAGAGGTAATATCGGACTTGTGGACACCCGCACCGACCTGATCGCCGAGCTGTTCAGCGTGGTGGGACGGTTCCGCCGACAGCTGCGCCGGTCGACGGGGCGAGGGTTCGACGCCGCAGGCCTGACGCAATCGCAGGGCGAGATGCTGCGGTTGGTCGGCCGCCAACCGGGTATCTCGGTACGCGAGGCGGCCACCGAGTTGGGGCTGGTACCCAATACGGCGTCGACGCTGGTGTCCAAGCTGTCGGCCGACGGCCTGCTGATCCGCACCGTCGACGCCGGCGACCGCAGGGTGGGCAGGCTGCGGCTGACCGAACCCGCACAGCGCATCGCCGACGAGTCCCGCGCCGCGCGGCGGGCCGCACTGTCGACCGTGCTCGACGAACTGGACCCCGGCCAGCTCGACAGCCTGGAAAGCGGATTGGAGGTCCTCGCCGAGATGACCCGCATGCTGCACGAGAGGCAACCATGACAACACCGCTTGCGATCGACTGCCAGCACCTGACGCACCGCTACGGCCATTTCACCGCGGTCGACGACCTCAACCTGCAGGTGCGTTCCGGCGAGACGGTCGGCCTGCTCGGACCCAACGGGGCAGGCAAGACCTCGGTGGTGCGCGTGCTGACCACACTGACACCGGTCCAGGGCGGCGAGGTGCACATCTTC
>JAVXWV010000134.1:0-2815 GCA_032230775.1 Mycobacterium sp.
GTGTCGCCGAGTTGGCCCGCGAACGTCGAGCCAACCAGCCGCGCCCACAGGTGTTTCTCCTTCGTGCGCTCCTTGATCGCCACAACGACCCACGCGTTGATGGTCTGCCCGACGATAAAGCCCGCCAACCCCGCCACGATCAGCTGCGTGTACGCATGGACGATGTTCTCGAAGTGCGCCTGGTTGGTGTAAAAGTCGGCCGCCGGCAGATAGATCGTCACCCAGAACGTGAGCGCGGCCAGAATATTCGTCGCGAATCCCAAAATGATCGCCCGCCGCGCGGCCTTGAAGCCGTACACCTCCGACAGCACGTCGCCGATCACGTAGGTGAGGGGGAAGACGATGAACCCGCCGTCGGTGATGATCGGCCCGAACGCGACACCCTTCGTCGCGGTCACGTTGGAGATGATCACCAGCGCGGTGAAGACCGCAACGAAGATCGGATAGTACTTCGACCCGACCTGAGCGAACTTGGCGTGCTCCTCTTTGGTTTCGGTCTGGTCGCTTGTCACGGGAACATTAGATCAGGCCAGTACACGGGCGAGCATTGGCGGCAACTGATCGGCCACCACCGGGTAGGACAACGGCGAGGCGAATGCGATCGCCCCGGCGAGATCCTTACCGGTGAAGACATTGCGTTTGGCAGTGGTGGCCCGCAGCTTTGCGACGATCGGATCGGCAACAAGCGCGGCCTGTTCTTCGTCGCTTTCGGTCTTCCAGATCAGCACGTCGGCGCTGTCGAGCGCGGCCGCCATCTTGTCGCGTGGAACCAACTCGCCGCCGGTGTCCGGAATGGTGAAGCCCATGCTGGTGAGGAACTCGGTGCGCCAACCGGGGGTGGTGACGCGAACGCTGTCCTGATAGAAGGTTCCGCCGAGCAGCAGCACCTGCTTGCCTGCGAACTGGGGGTTGTTCTTTCCCGCGGTGGTGAACTTTCCGTCGACGCCGGCGATCAGCGCGGCCATGTCGTCGGCCTTGAACACCGCCTGGCCGATCGCGGTGGCTTGGTCCCTCCACGGCTCGAAGAACGCGTCAGGCCCGGACTGCGCGATCGTGGGCGCGATGGCCGAGAGCTTGGTATAGGTGTCTTGGTCGAGCCCGGCGTTGGTGGCCACGATCAGGTCGGGCTTCAGCGCCGCGATCTGATCCACCTGGATGCCGTCATTCAGGTTGAGCACGACGGGCTGCGCGCCGCCCAGTTTCGGCTGCGCCCATGGCCATACGCCGAACGGCTCGCCGCCGAACCAGTCGGTGACCGCGATCGGGACGACTCCGACGGCCAGCAGGTCGTCCTGCTCGGTGAAACCGGCGCTGACGACGCGCTTGGGTGGTGCCGGGATTTTGGTCTCCCCGAAGATGTGCTTGACGGTGACCGAGCCGTCCTTGGCGACCTCGCCCGGCTTCGTCGAACTGCAGGCGGCGACCAAAGACGCGCTCGCAGCCATCGTGAGGAAACTCCGCCTGGACCACGCACCACGCACCCGGCGAGCCTAACCGCTAACCAATCTGGACCGGTTGCGATCACCGCACACCGAAAATTGCGCCGAAACTGCACTTTTGCAGCCCGTTGTGTGAACTTTCCCTGCACAACCTCAGTCTCGGCTAGATCGGCGGCGGCTCGCCATAGGCCGAAGACGAAGAGGTGAGCACGGATCCGCGATTGAGCTGGCGCTTCTCGACGTCCTTGAACAGCACGCCGATGTTGTCGCCGACGTTGGCCTGATCGATCGACTTTCGGAACACCTCGATGCCGTCGACACGCGCCTCGAGGATGCCGTCGATCTGCACGGTGTCGCCGACCCGCAGTGCACCGCTTTCCACGCGGCCGGTCGCAACGGTGCCGCGGTTGCGGATCGCGAACACGTCCTCGACCGTCATTCTGAACATGCCAGGAGTGTGCCAGAGCTAGCCCGCGATGAAGCCCTTGTTGCGCATCAGGAAGTCCGCGAGGAACCCCTCGTGCGGGATATGCGGCGCTGAGTAGTGCGTGGCGTGGCGACCGCGGTACACGTTGGTCACCGTCGGTTCGTCGACGAGATCGTCGATCAGCTGGTCGTCGGTCGTGATCGCATTGAGTACCAGCGAGTTTCGCAGTGGCACGATGCCGTCCGCCCGTGACCACGGTGACACCCAGACGCAGGGGAAGGGCAGTTCGACGTTGAGCTTGGCGGGGTCGGGGGTGGCCACCAGGTGCACAGCAGGGCGCAGCGCGGCGAACCCGTCGCCGAGGTCCGCGACCACCTGATCGGCGCCAAGGAGCGCGACGGCTCCTTCGGCCCTGGCCGCGAGGTGATCGGCGATGGCCCGCGCCGAGTCGACGGAAGTGGTTGGCAGAACGGCTCGTTCGTCGGTGTTCGGCAGTGGCTCGATCGTCGACAGACGCTCGGCGACGGCGTGCGCCAGCGGCGCGGCATCGCCCTCGTACAGCACGGCGGTGGCGTTGACGCACGCCATCCCGCCCAGGTTGGCGATCGAGTCGACGATCACGTCGAGGTAGTCGCGCCAGTCGCACTCCGCGGTGATCAGGATCTTGGTGCGGCCCGGCCCGTTGGTGAGCACGCTCGGGTTCTGTGTGTATCTGTCGACGACGTCCTGGCCGCCATAGACCATGGCCAGGTCGGCCGCCTGGATGAGATCGTCGGCGACGGTGTGGTCGGTCGGCAGGTATAGCGCGTCACCGGGCCGAAAACCCTTCTGTCGCAAGGCGTGGATGAGCCGGTGGGCGGTGAAGGGCTCACGCCGTGACGGACGGATCGCCACCCGGTAGCCCAGCGCAAGGGCCTGGGGCCAGAGCCCGTGCACACCCGGCGCGTTG
>JAVXWV010000141.1:0-4905 GCA_032230775.1 Mycobacterium sp.
GCCGCACACCGCGATCGACGCGGCCACCATCGAGAACCTGATCCCCGCGGAAATCTCCAGCTCGACCCAGCGCGTCACCACGGCACGTGAGAAGTGTCCGTGTCCGATGAACAGGACGTCGCGGGACTCCATCTGCTCCAACGCGAAGGCGATCGCCTTGTCGGCCCGGTCGCTCACCTGCTGCAGGCTTTCTCCGCCAGGGCAGCCGTGCGTCCACACCAGCCAGTCGGGCACCGTCTGCCGGATCTGCTTGGTGGTCAGGCCTTCGTATTCGCCGTAATCCCATTCGGCCAGAAGGGGAGACACCTCGTCGACCTTCAGCCCGGCCAGTTCGGCGGTGACCTGTGCACGCCGCCGCGGGCTCGTCACCACCAATGGGTTGTCGAGGCTGAGCACCGCGAGCGCGTCGGCGGCCAGCTTGGCCTGTTCTCGGCCGGTCTCGGTCAAGTCCAGTTCGGTCCGACCGGTATGCCTGCCGGACTTCGACCACTCGGTCTCGCCGTGACGAAGCAGTAGCAGCCGGTGCTGCAGTAGGCCCACGCGGAGTGATTCTGCCGCACGCCCCATCGATATGTACGTACCCGTGCAACGATGAACACCGTGACGCGGGTACTTGCGGTCGCCAATCAAAAGGGTGGGGTCGCCAAAACGACGACGGTTGCGTCGTTGGGGGCGGCCATGAAGGAGAAGGGCCGACGGGTGCTACTCGTCGATCTGGACCCACAGGGGTGTTTGACGTTCTCGCTCGGCCAGGATCCCGACAAGCTGTCCGTTTCGATCCATGACGTGCTGCTCGGTGAGGTGGAGCCGGACGCGGCGCTGGTGGACACGTCGGAGGGGATGACGCTTCTGCCCGCCAACATCGACCTGGCAGGCGCAGAGGCGATGTTGTTGATGCGGGCCGGTCGCGAGTATGCGCTCAAGCGCGCGCTTGTCAAGATCGGCGGCAAGTTCGACGTGGTGATCATCGACTGCCCGCCCTCGCTCGGGGTGCTCACGCTCAACGGGCTGACCGCGGCCGACGACGTGATCGTGCCGCTGCAGTGCGAAACGTTGGCGCACCGCGGTGTCGGCCAGTTCCTGCGCACGATCACCGATGTGCAGCAGATCACCAACTCGGACCTGAAGCTGCTTGGCGCGCTGCCCACGCTGTACGACTCGCGCACCACGCACAGCCGCGACGTACTACTCGACGTCGCCGACCGCTACGACCTGCCGGTGTTGGCCCCGCCGATCCCGCGGACGGTGCGGTTCGCGGAGGCCAGCGCGTCGGGGTCGTCGGTGCTGGCCGGGCGGAAGAACAAGGGTGCGAATGCTTATCGCGAACTGGCCTCCGCGCTGCTCAAGCATTGGAAGAACGGCAAGGCGCTGGACACCTTCACGCCGGAGCTCTAGCCAGCAAAATTGGCGACTCTGACATGTTGTTGGGCGATCGCCCAAAGGTTAGGCTGCCTCCATGTCGAGCAGCCCCGCTGACGAGCGGTCAAAGGTTGGCCGGGAGGCGACACGGGTTGCGCTGATCGAGGCAACCGCCCAAATCATTCTCGACGAGGGATATGCCGCTGCGACGTCGCGGCGGGTCGCGGCCGCGGCTGGGGTCAACCCGGCCCTTGTGCATTACTACTTCCCGAGCATGGACGACCTGTTCGTGGCCGTGCTGCGCGACAAGGCAGAGGCGATTCTGGAACGTCAGCGCGAGGCGATGGCCGAGTCGGAACCGCTGCATGCCTTGTGGCTGCTCAACAGCGCACACGACACACAGCTGTTCACCGAGTTCCTGGCGATGGCCAACCACCGCAAGGCCATCCGCAGCGAAATCGTTTCGTACGCAATGCGTTTCCGCGATGTCGAAGAGGGTGCGATGACCCTGGCGCTGAACGCGCGCGGCATCGACCTCGAACGGTTTCCCCCCGTCGTGATGTCGATGATCATGGGCAGCCTGGCACGGATGGTGTTCCACGAACAGGGGTTGGGCATCAGCCGCGGGCACGACCAGGCGAGGGCGTTCATCGAACAGTGCCTCGAGCGATTCGAAATGCCCTTGTGGGATCCGCAGCCGGAAATTGGGAACCAAGAGCTAGAAGAGGACGTCCATGGGTCGTGAGGGTCGGGGGCGAGCGGATCGATGCTGAAGGTTGCCAAACGCACGTGGGTACTGCTGGTGATCCTGCTGGTGGTAGTCATTGCGGCGTTCTGTGTCGACCGTTTCCGCGGTTTTTTCGGCCGCACCGAGCTGACCCGACCGGGTGCCGGCCTGGTCAATGACCCCGAGCCGTTCAACCCCAAGGAAGTCAGGTACGAAATTTTCGGCACGGGGACCGTGGCGACGATCAACTACCTCGACCTGGACGCCCAGCCGCAGAAGGCCGAGAACGTGCCCCTGCCGTGGTCGCTGGACCTCACCACGACCGCACCCGCCGCCAGCCCGAACATCGTCGCGCAGAGCGACGGCGGCTCTATTTCCTGCCGGATCACCGTGGATGGTGTCGTTAAGGACGAGAGGACGACCGACGGCGTGAACGCCCAGACCTTCTGCCTGGTGAAGTCGGCATGAGCAACACCCACGTCGGCGCGCATCCGATGATCCCGCGCTTCATCCGCCTGTTCTCCGTACCGATCCTGCTGGGTTGGTTGGCGCTGACCGTCATCGTGAACGTCGTCGTCCCTCAGCTTGAGGTGGTCGGCGAGGCGCACGCCACGTCGTTGGCGCCGATGGACGCGCCGTCGCTCCAGGCGATGCAGCGTATCGGTAAGGATTTCAAGGAGTTCGACTCCAACAGCTCGGCGATGATCGTGCTGGAAGGCGACCAACCGCTGAGCGACTCCGCGCACAAGTATTACGACGGCCTGATCAAAAAGCTCGAGGCCGACCCGAAGCACGTCGAACACATCCAGGACTTCTGGGGCGATCCGCTAACGGCTTCGGGAGCGCAGAGCGCCGACGGCAAGGCCGCCTACGTTCAGGTCTACCTGGCAGGCAACCAGGGCGAGAGCCTGGCCAACGAGTCCGTACAAGCCGTTCGCAGCATCGTTGACAACACGCCGGCGCCGCCCGGAATCAAGGCTTACGTCACCGGCGGTGCGCCGCTGAGCAACGACCAGCACCACGCGGGCGACAAGAGCGTCAAGTTCATCACCGCGGTCACCATCGGGGTGATCTTCCTGATGCTGTTGTTCGTCTACCGCTCGATTGTCACGGTGCTGCTCGTCTTGGTGATGATGTTCCTCGAGCTGTCGGCCGCCAGGGGAATTGTTGCGGCCCTTGGCTATTACAACCTGATCGGGCTTTCGACGTTCGCGGTCAACCTACTCACCACACTGGCCATCGCGGCAAGTACTGACTATGCGATCTTTCTCCTCGGCCGCTACCACGAGGCACGTCAAAACGGCGAGGATCGCGAAACCGCCTTCTACACGATGTATCACGGCACCGCCCATGTCATCCTGGGATCGGGTCTGACCATCGCGGGCGCGACGTTCTGTCTGCACTTCACACGGCTGCCCTACTTCCAGACGCTGGGCATACCACTGGCGGTCGGGATGCTCGTCGCCGTTGCCGCAGCTCTGACCATGGCGCCTGCCCTGCTGACTATCTGCAGTCGCTTCGGGCTGTTCGATCCCAAACGGAAGATGCAGACGCGCGGCTGGCGCCGTATCGGCACCGCCGTGGTGCGCTGGCCGGGTCCGATCCTCGCCGTGTCGGTGGCTCTCACCCTGGTCGGGCTGCTCGCCGTTCCGTCGTACAGGCCCGCCTACAACGACCGCCTCTATCTGCCGCCGGATATCCCGGCCAATGTGGGCTACGCGGCGGCTGACCGGCACTTTCCACAGGCCCGGATGAACCCCGAGATGCTACTGGTCGAGACCGATCACGATGTGCGCAACCCGGCCGACATGTTGGTGATCGAGAGAATCGCGAGGGCGGTCGCCCACACTCAGGGGGTTGGCCGGGTGCAGGCCATTACCAGGCCGCGGGGAGTTCCGATCGAGCACACGTCGATCCCGTTCCTGGTCAGTGCGCAGGGCACCACCCAGCAGATGAACCAGGACTACATGGACAAAGTCATGGCCAACATGCTCAAGCAGGCCAGCGACATGCAGACATCCATCGACACGCTGCAGAAGATGCAGAACATCACCGTGCAGCTGGCGGCAACCACGCACAGCATGGTCGGGAAGCTGAAGGGCACGGTTGTCGACCTCAACAAACTGCGGGACAACATCGCTGATTTCGACGACTTCTTCCGTCCCATGCGCAACTACCTGTATTGGGAGCCGCACTGCTTCGACATCCCGGTCTGCTGGTCGATCAGGTCGATCTTCGACACCCTCGACGGCGTCGACACGTTGTCCGACGACCTCCAGAACCTGATGCCGGACCTGGAACGTCTCGACACGCTCATGCCGCAGCTGGTCGCGTTGATGCCCGCACAGATCGCGACGATGAAAAGCATGCAGCACATCACGCTGACGATGTATCAGAGCCAGAAGAGCCAACAGGACCAGCAAAAGGCCATGCAGGAGAATCAGGGGGCGATGGGCCAGGCCTTCGATGAGTCCAAGAACGACGACTCGTTCTACTTGCCGCCGGAGGTCTTCGACAACGCGGACTTCAAGCGGGGCTTGAAGATGTTCGTGTCACCGGATGGCCATGCCGTTCGGTTTATCATCTCCCATGAGGGTGATCCCGCGACCGCCGAAGGTATCTCGCTCATTCCGCAGATCAAGAGTGCGGCGTTCGAGGCCATCAAGGGCACACCGCTGGAGGGCTCGAAGATCTATATGGCGGGCACGGCGTCCACGTACAAGGACCTGCAGGAGGGTTCGAACTGGGACCTTCTGGTCGCCGGGATCGCGTCGCTGTGCCTGATCTTCATCATCATGCTGTTGTTGACTCGAGCGGTG
>JAVXWV010000145.1:0-6149 GCA_032230775.1 Mycobacterium sp.
TTCCTGTTCCGGCGCCACCTGGTCGAGGACGTCCCCAACGCGGCGTGGTGCCTGGGTTATACGAATGCCTCCTGGACACTTGGCGCCGACCTGACCGCCCGCTCAGTGGCGAAACTGTTGGCGTACATGGACTCTCACGGTTATACCCATGCCTATCCGCACCTCGGCGATGTCGACATGCCCGAACAGCCCGCGTTCAACCTGCAGGCGGGCTATGTCCTGCGGTCGCTGGACATGATGCCGAAGTCAGGCACGCGCAGGCCGTGGGCGCTGACCCACAACTACCTGCGCGACGCGCTCGGCCACCGCTTCGCGTCGATCGAGGAGTCGATGGTGTTCGGCCGCGCAACTACGGCGTCTTCACCGTCAACCCCGTCGCGAGCAGCCGGCTAGCCGACAGCCCGAAGGTGGTCTTGAACCGGTCGGAGAGGTGCGACGGGCTCGCGAAGCCGGACTTCATCGCCGCCTCGGTCATATTGGCGCCTGCGGCGATGGCCGTGCCCGCGTGCACGAGCCGCACCCAGATCCGGTAGCGCCGCAGGCTGGTGCCCAGCTCGTCGCGGAACAGGTGCAGGAACCGCGACTCGGACAGGCGCGCCTCGGCGGCGAGCTCGGACGAGGAGACCGTCGTCGCGGGATCTTCACGAATTCTGCGCGCCGCAGCCGCGATCCGCGGATCGATGGCCCGCTGCGCCGCCGGGGCCGCCAAATCGAGCCAGTGCGATGCGCTTTCGTCATCGGTCGGGGTGAACATCAGCCGTTGTTCGGCCGCGTGGCCGACTCCGATCTCGCCGATCCACCCCGACATCTTGTATCGGCAGGCTTCGGCGCGTGCAGACGTCGGCTCCAGGTAGCACGACACCAGCCCGCGGCCGAGGCAGACCAGCTGATGGGTGAGCCGTGGCGGGATCAGCACGCTCGTGCCCTCCCGGATCGTGCCGTCGGGTGTCGTCACCGTCAACGGTCCGTCGATGCCGATGGCGAAGCACCACACGGACCCCGAATGCGGCGCAAGATTCAGGCTCGGACCCGCATAGAGAGCCTCACCCGGCCATATCCACACCGTCGGGCAGCAGGTTTGTGGAAGCGCCGAAGCCGCCTCTGCGCCCATGCTGTCCTCCTACGTCAATCGCACAGGAGGCTACCGTGGCGATCGCGGTCATCGCCGTAATCGGCATGTTCTTCGCGGGGATGGGCATTTACGCGCTGGCCGCTCCCGCCGCCGTCATCCGCCCGTTCGGCACCACGCTCGGGGGAGCGGCTTCGCGATCGGAGATCCGCGCCGTCTACGGCGGATTCGGGCTCGCGACCGCAGGTGTGCTGGCGTACGCGGCCGTCGCAGGCGGCGGGGTCCGGACCGGGATACTGATCACCGTCGGCGCCGCACTGGCCGGAATGGCTTTCGGTCGGGTGGTGTCCGCCGTCGTCGACGACCGAACGGCGTTCTACCCCAACTGGTTCTACTGCCTGGTCGAAGCGCTTGCGGCCGCCGCCCTATTTGCGATTTCGGCGTGATTAGTTGCGCTGGACGCCTAAGGCGCGACGGTGAGCCAGTCGGCGAAACCCGACGGGTCGTGGCGACCGAGCGCGCCGTGTTCGAACAGGCCCCACCCCTCGACGGATTTGCCGCCCTCGGTGCAGACGGCGCGGCCGACGTGGTCGATGACGCCGAAGCCCGCCCGGCCGACGATCGCCGGGTCCGTCATGTCGTAGGTGAGGCGCTCGGTGAACTTGTCGCCCTTCCACATGCCGTGCAGCCAGTCCGAGTCGCCGCCGTATCCGCCGCCGACGTGGATGGGCACCGGCAGCTTGGACTCCACGTCGAAGTGAACGGGGGAGCCGTCGGGCGTTGTCGCCTCGATGGTGGCGCCGGTCGGAATGCGGGTGCCGGAGGTGTAGTGGATCTTGACCCGCGGCCAGCCCATCTGCTCGACGCGGCCGTCGCGCCAGATCCTGGTGCAGTCGTTGAGGCTGCGGAACCCGTCGGGGGCCTCCTGGATGATCAGGCAGATCGCGAAGTCGTCGAAGGCCATCGGCACATACAGCCACCACATGCCCTCGAACGGCGGATTCGCGGGCCTGCCCGCGGGCTCGGGTTCCCCGATCGGCCGGATGCCCCACGACCGGTCGCGGCTGCCGATCCACACCGCGGGGTCGACGGCGATCTCCTCGCCGTCGATCGCGATGACACCACTCCAGCTGCCGACCTGGGCGAAACGTTGAGCGTCAAGGGTGACGCGCGTGCCCGTTCGCAGCACATGGCGCTGCTCCTGAATCACGTCGAACAGCCCGTTCCAGGTGAGGTCGACGGCGACGCCGTCGGTCGCCTCGAGGATGATCCGCAGCTTGTGCAGGGGCTCGCTGACCTCAACGCGGTAGCCCAGCACGTGCTGGTTGAGCCGGTCGGAGTCGATGCCGTCACTCACGTGCACGGCGGTCTGGGAATCGCCACGGCGGACGAGCACGAACGCATCCTTGACCCCGAGGTTGGGGTAGTACCCGATGCCGGAGATCAGAAAGATGTCGCCGGTGCGGTCGTGGGCGTTGAAGTAGGAGCGGTCATAGAAGTTGCGGTCTGACGACCCAGGCCACGAAATGGGTTGGGGAATCTGGTGAATGGGGAATTCGTCGGCGGGTCCGAGCATCAGGCGTCATCTCCGATAAGTCGTTTCAGTACCGAACCGTGGAAGAAGAGAGCCTCGACGTCATCTGGCTTTTCGATCTCCCCGAAGCGGACGCGGCGGGCGTTGGTCCGCATGAAGACGCAAGCCCAGATCACGCCGGAGTAGACGTAGAACCAGTGCAGGTCCGCCACCTCGACTCCGGTGTGCTTGGCGTAGACGGCGCGGACGTCCTCCTCGCGCATGACGTCCGGCAAGCCCGGCATTCCTGCCATTTGCGCGAGTTCCTGGAATACCGTGTGCGCAAAGATGATCCACGCGACGTCCATCTCCCGCGGGCCCAGCGTGGCCATTTCCCAGTCCAGCACGGCCGCGGGACGGAACCCGTCGTACAGCACGTTGCCGACACGCGAGTCGCCCCAGATCAGGACAGGATCCGCTGCGGCGACATCCTCGGGCCAATGCGCCTCCAGCCAGTCGAGGCCGCGCTCCACCAACGACGAGCGTCCGATGTCGGGCACCGCGAACTCGTACCAGGACTTCAGCCAGTTGAGGTTGCGCCGCAACGCATTTGAATCCGACCCGTCGTCCAGGAATCCGAAGGTCTTCTCGGGCTCGGGAATCGAGTGCAGTTTGGCGATCACCTCGACGGTACTGTCCTGCAGTTCGCGTTGGCTTTCAACTGGGGCGTCCGCGAACCAGTTGCCGCCGAACGTGTATGGCATGACGTCGGGCGGCACCCGGCCTTCGACGTAGTCCATCAGGAAGAACTGAGTGCCAAGCACCGATCCCGTCTCCTCGAGCCAGCGCACACGCGGCACTGGCACGTCGGTCTGCTCGCCGACTAGTCGGATAACGTCGAACTGGTGGTCCATCCGGTAGGACGTGAAGACGGGCACATCCTGCTCGGTGGGGGCGACGCGGGCCACCCACTTATCTTCTCGCTGTTGTCCGTCCTCGTCCCAGCGGCCGGTCAGGATGATCGTCTCCGACGACATGCCATTGGAGTCGACGCCGCTCTCCACGGTGATCTCCGGGGCGACGCCACCGGGCATCACCGTGGACAACCAGTCCGACATCACGCCGGGCAGCGTGCTGACGTCTCGACTCGAGTGCTGGAGGCGGTCGACGTCCTCGACAGCCGGTTCGCTTGGCATCAGAAATGTTCCTTCGGCCGATAATTACGCTACTGTGTGTAGCGTTATGAAAGCAGACCCGTCATCGGTTGACAAGTACCCAGCGGCTGGACGGCCCCGGGATCCGCGCATCGACGCTGCCATACTGCGCGCCACGGCGGATCTGCTTGTGGAAATCGGCTATTCGAACCTGACCATGGCCGCGGTCGCCGAAAGAGCCGGAACCACCAAGACCGCGCTGTACCGACGGTGGTCGAGTAAGGCGGAGCTGGTGCACGAGGCCGCGTTCCCCGCGGCGCCGACGGCGATCGAGACCCCGCCTGGCGATATCGCCGCCGACATCGGCGCGATGCTTGCCGCTGCCCGCGACGTGTTCACCAGTCCTCTGGTGCGTGCGGCGATGCCGGGGCTGATCGCGGACATGGCGGTCGACGCCGAACTCAATGCCCGTGTCATGAACCGCTTCACCGACGTGTTCGTCGCGGTGCGCAGCCGGCTGGCCGACGCGATCAGCCGCGGCGAGGTGCACCCCGACGTCGATCCGGATCGGCTCGTCGAGGTGATCGGCGGTGCCACGATGTTGCGGGTGTTGCTCTTACCTGACGAACCGCTCGGTGACGACTGGGTTGCGCAGACGACTGCCATCGTGGTTCACGGTGTGATGGCATAGAGGGCGTGCCTGAGGTTCAGCCATTCCCGTCTGACTGGAACACCGCAGTGGTTCTGGTGCCTCATCCCGATGACCCCGAATATGGCTGCGCGGCCGCCGTCGCCAAATGGACCTCGTCCGGTAAGACCGTCCACTACGCGCTCGCGTGCCGCGGCGAGGTGGGTATCGAGGGCATGCCGCCCGAACAAGCAGGCCCGCTCCGCGAAGGCGAGCAGCGGCAGTCGGCGGCCATCGTGGGCGTCGACGACGTGCAGTTCTGGGATTTCCCCGACAGCAACATCCGCAACACCCCCGAGCTGCGCGCCAAGATCGCCGAGACGATCACCTCGCTGGCCCCCGATGTCGCGATCACGCTCTACAGCGGTCCGGAGTGGGCGCCGGGCGCGCCGAACCAGCGTGACCACATCGAGTTCTCCAATGCCGTTGCCGCGGCGTATGATTCACTCGCCGATCCGCCGCGGTGGCTGTTCGAGTGCGGACGGGAGCCCACGCATTGCGAGGTGGTGGACGGCTACATCGAAGCCGCAGTGGAGTCACTGAATGCGCACGAGGTCTATCTTTCGGTGTTGGATCCCGACACTCCAGTGATAGAGCAGGCCCGCAAGCAGGTCGACATGTCGACGCAGCCCCGCGCGGACTTCGGTGGGCAGCGCACGGTCACATTCATTCTGCGACGGCCTGCGAATTAACTGTGGGTTCGGGGCGTTCTGTTTCATCCCAACCGCATGGGGTATGTCGTGTTGATACAACGATTCAAGAACTAGGAGGTCGCAATGTTGCACACCATGGTGATTGCGGCCCAGAACAACCCTGAGGCGGCAGGCCTCATCCTGCGCGGCATCAAGGGCATCTTCGTCGCCATCGGTAGCATCATCGCGGCCATCATCTGTGGCGTCGTGGCCGCGATGAAGGGACGCAGCTTTCTCGGCTGGGGGATCCTCGGCCTGTTCTTCAGCATCATCACACTAATCGTCATCATCGTCATTCCGAGCAAGAAGTCCTGACGTCCTGCGACGATCGCAGGGTGACCGTCGTAACGACGCGGGCCGGAAAGGTGCGCGGCACCAACGCTGACTCGTGTTTGCCTTTCGCGGAATTCCCTATGCGCAGCCGCCGGTCGGTTTCCTGCGCTTTGCCGCCCCGGTGCCCCACGAACCGTGGGACGGTGTGCGCGACGCGTGCGAGTTCGGCCCTCCGCCGCCGCAGCCCATGCGCCTCACGTCGTCTGACGAGTGGTTGACCGTCAACGTCTGGACTCCCGACGTTGGTGCCTCGGGTCTGCCGGTCATGGTGTGGCTCTACGGTGGCCGGTTCACTACCGGCGCGTCCGACGAATCCGATTGCGATGGAGCCCGTCTGGCGGCAGGCGGTGTGGTGGTCGTCAGCCTGAACTACCGCGTGGCCGGTGAAGGCTTCATAGCGATCGACGGCGCCGTCCCCAACAGGGGACTGCTCGACCAGGTCGCTGCGCTGCAATGGGTGCGCGACAACATCGCCGGCTTCGGCGGCGACCCGGACAATGTGACCCTGTTCGGTCAGTCGGCGGGCGCGGGATCGGTGGTGTCGCTGATGGTGATGCCTGCGGCCGCCGGTCTGTTCCGCCGCGGCATCGCCGAGAGCGTGCCCGCCTTCCTCTTCGGCTCCGATCTCGCCGCCGACGTCGCGGGCGTCGTCGCCGAAAAGCTGGGTCGACGGGCCACGGTCAGTGACGTCGCGGCCGTA
>JAVXWV010000268.1:0-8578 GCA_032230775.1 Mycobacterium sp.
CCGGTATCGTTCTTCACCGTCGTTGGCAGATTCCCGCCGGTTCTGTCGATCACCTTGCAGCCGCGCTCGGACGGGGTGACGCTCAAGGACACCTTCGTCAACATCCGCGACACCGGAGAATTCGTGGTGAACATCGCGTCGATCGCACAGGCGGATGCCGTACACCGCTCAGCCTACGAATTCGACACCGATGTCGACGAATTCGAAGCGCTCGGGTTGGAAAAGGCTGCGTCCGAGGTCATCTCTGTTCCGCGTATAGCGGATGCCCCGATCTCATTCGAGTGCGTCGTCGATCGCATCATCCCGATGCCGCCGCTGCCAGATCACGTGGTGTGGGGACGCGTGAAGCGTATCCACGTGCGCGATGACCTGTACTTGTCCCGCGGGCGAATCGACACCGGCGCGCTCGGCGCCTTCGGTCGGCTCGCCGCCGAGTACACGTTGGTCAACAACATCTTCACAATGCCGCTCGGCGACGAGCTCGCAGAAGAGTTCGGCTCCCAGCGTGCCGTCCGGCTCGACGGACGCGACACGGATTATTCCCCCATCGACACGGCCGAATGGTCACCGTCAGGCGCCACGAAGGCGGCAGCGAAATGACCAAGTCACTCAACGGGTTCCGCATCATCCGCACCCCCGCGGACACCGCCGGTGCGCCCACGGCGTTGTTGATCCACGGCTTCCTCGACGATGCGTCGGTGTGGGACGACGTGGTCGATTCTTTGGCAGGTGAGATCGGCGCCGTGCGCTACGACCTACCGGGGTTCGGCATGCGCAGCGGATCGGTTGCCGATGCGTGCAGCACGAGCCTGGAATCCCTTGCCGCCGAGGCCGGCGACATCCTTTCGGGAATCGACGGGCCGGTGATCGTGGTCGGCCAGAGCCTCGGCACCCAGGTCGCCGAGTTGGTTGCCGCGCAGCATTCAGACCACGTGCGCGGACTCGTGTTGCTCACCCCCGTGCCGCTGGGCGGTACACAGCTGCCCGACGAAGTGGTCGCGCCGTTCGGCGCCCTAGGCGGTGACCCCGTTGCGCAGCGCCGGCTGCGCGTCGAATTGTCGCCCCACCTCAGCGAAGAACAGCTTGACTGGCTCGCCGATGTCGGCGCCCCTGTCGCCGCCGACGTCACTGCCCACTACGTCGACGTGTGGAACAGCGGGGTGCGCAACGCCCCTTCAACGAGCGCATTCGGTGGCCCGGTACTCATCATCCGTGGCGGCGCCGACGGTTTTGTCACCCAGCAACTCGTCGATGCCATCAGCCCGCGCTTCGCCGAAGCCGACGTGAACGTCATCGACAAGGGCGGTCATTGGGTACACGTCGAGTACCCCGGGTCGGTCGCGTCGATCATCCTCGACTTCGTTGATGCGGTCGCCGAGATGACACCGTGACCCGGCCGCTGGAGCACAAGCTCTTTGTCACAACGCAGATCCCGCAGTCGGGACGCGGCCCGCTGCCTGATGGCAGCACGCGGATGTGGTCGCCGATCACCTCCACGCTGATCATGGGACGACATGACGCCGTATTGATCGATCCTCCGCTCACCACAACGCAAGCGGCCGAGGTCGGTGATTGGATCGCGGCGTCTGGACGCGAACTGCGTCAGATATACGTCACCCACGGTCACGGGGACCATTGGTTCGGTGCAATTCCGTTGCTGCAGAGGTTCCCTGGGGCGATTGTGCGGGCGACGGAAGGCACCGCCAACATGATGACAGCGCAGAACGGTGTGCAATTCCGCGCCGACTTCTGGGATCGGGTGTTCCCCGGGCAGCTACCCGTCGGCGAGGTCGACGTCACCGGCGTCGACGAGCGAGGTTTCGAACTCGAGGGTGTCACCCTCGTTCCGGTCGAAGTCGGCCACACAGACACCGACGACACGACGATGCTGCATGTGCCCGAGGTGGGCCTGCTCGTCGCTGGCGACGTCGTCTACAACGGGGTGCACCAATACTTGACGGAATCCGGTGGTGCCGAGGGAATCGACCACTGGCTCGCCGCCCTCGACACCGCCGAGGCCCTGGACCCCGCGACAGTGATTGCGGGTCACAAAGATTCGCGCGCCTTCGACAATCCCTCGCAGATTCAGGAAACGCGGCGGTACCTGACCGACGCGCGCCGACTGCTTGAGTCGTCGGAGTCCGCCGAGGTGTTCTACGAGGCGATGCTGCGTCTTCACCCCAACCTGATCAACCCCGGCGCGTTGTGGGGCGCGGCCATCACACTGTTTCCGACGGAATAACCGAAACACCCCGGCGATGATCCGGGGGTGCGTCGTGGTTAGACGTGAGCGGTTGCGTACCTCTACAGCTGCGCTTCTAGGGCCTCCGGCTTCGGAACAGCCCGACGACGCCGTCGCCATCCCTGCGATCCTCAATGCCGAAGTTCGGCACGAAATTGCGGATGCGGCCCGCACCCAGCTCGACCTCGCCCAGTCTCCCGGCCAATACGTCATTACCTTGCACGCACAAGCCAACAGCCCATCGGCGCACGCTATCGACAGTTACGCGCATCGCTGCCAAACGATTAGTCGGCAGAACTCAGCGCCGAATCCCCGGCAAGCCGTGTCCCGCGGACGCGGCGACGAACCTGAAGTCGGCGCCTCCGAACCTTCCACGAACTCCATTCGCCCAGCGTCACGCCGGCCGCGAGGGCGGTACCGATCGCAAATGCACCCAACACCGAAGCGAATCCGACGGCCTGCTGGTCGTTGAGAATTGCGTAGATGCCGTGCAGCAGTGCCAAGCCCGGTAGCAGGGGCACGATCCCGGCGATCGACACCACGAGGGGCGGCGCGAGATTGCGGCGTTCCATCAACCTGCCGACCAATCCGATCGGCACCGCCGCGACGAACGACGCAACCACGGCGCCCAAACCCGCGCCCTGTGCGAGAAGAAACGCGATGGTCCCTGCGGCGCCGCCGAACGCCGCAGCCATCGCCGCGGACCGTTCGGCATAGCAGGCCAATGCGTAGGCCGCCGCGCTCGCCGCGCCGAATGCGACGCGTGCGGGCAGCTCGGCCAATGCGGGCGGCGCGTCCGCGCTGATGGCGACAAACGGCGCACCGAAGCGGTTGGCGAGGTGCAGTACCAGCGCCACACCCGCGATCGTCGCGCCCGTCATCATGACCAACTCGAAGAACCGGCCAGCAGCGGTGACCGGGGCACCGGTGATGACGTCGCCGACCGAACCGACCAGCGAAAGGCCGGCGAGAAGCACGACCAAGCCGGCCGCGATGGCGACCGTCGGTTCGAAATGCAACCCCAGCTTGGGGCTGAGCCAATAGAGCACCAGCGGCGGCGCGGTCGCGATCGCACCACCGACCGCGTACTGGAAGAAGAACGGAAGTCCGTGCCTGTTGAGTCGCCGGTTGACGCGGTCGATCGTCATCGCACTCAGCGCGCTGACCAAGCAAGCCAGCAGGCTGGCGCCTAGCGTCCCCGCTGTCGCAAATGCCAGCGCGCCCCAGGCGAGGGTGGCTATCCAGCGCTTATATGGATGCGGCGCGGTGATGATGGCGTCGAGCTCGTCGCGCGCCTGGGATGGCGGTGTCTGGCCGGCGCGGATACGGCCGATCAAGCGGTCGACGGCAGCCAGCCTGCTGAAGTCCATCGACCGGGATTGGACGATATGCAGCATGCTGGCCGGTGGCGCGGTCGGCCCGCGGTGTACGGAGACATGGATCGTCGTGTTGATGACATCGACCTCGCAACGCTCGATGCCATACGCGCCGGCGATCGCCGTCACCTGGTCCATCGTGGCCGTCGCCGGCGTCCCGGACGCCATCAGAATGGCGCCGATACTGCCTGCCAGATCGAGCACCTCGCCGACGCGCGCGTCGTAAGAGTTGTCGTGCTCGCTGCGGTCCGGATCGGTTATCCGCCGCAACGTATCGGTCGGTGGGTCGGTTTCCCGAACGATGCGGTTCAGGATTTCGCGTCGACGTGCCCGCCATGGCTGGCCCGCACGATCACGGGTCAATTCCACAGCACTTCCTCCTTGTCACATCGGCCGGCTCGGGTATCGCAACGAGCCTGGGCCGGCGATCGTTCCGTTTGTCGCCCGGAACATCGGGTGTTTTCGCTCACATCGCCAGAGCAGGGCCTTGTTGACGGCCGCGTGGACGTGGAGCAACGCATTAAACCTTACTCTGATCGTTCGTCATACGCGAACCACCCGAATCTTCTTGGCATCAAACGAAATACCCCTAGCCGTTGTGATCGGGGGCTACTCACCTAGCCGTCGCTCGGGTTGGCCATGATGCGTCCGGCAGCATTGTTGGCAACCGATGCGGCGGCTGCGCTGCCCGGCTTGCGTCTCGCCTGGTCTTCGAAGCACGCCAGAAATTCGCTACCGAATCCGTGCCACCGCCGAAGTCCACGACCCGGATCGATCAACAAAGCTAAACCTGGCGCGTTCGTTCGCGGGCGTCGTCACCGCGACCCAATGCGCCGACGATGTCCTGGCGATACAAGAGGTCCTGCGCCAGAATGATCCATCCGTCTCACATGGAGTTCACCATCATGCGCCTGGCACCCCTTGATACCCGCCACCTGCCCGCCGGTGTGCATTCCCGCTTCGTCGAGAGCGTCAACGGCCTCCGCATGCACGTGCTCGAGGCCGGTCATGAGAAACCGGGCCAGCCATTGTTACTCCTCCTGCACGGCTTTCCCGAAATCGCGTATTGCTGGCGCAAGATCATGGTCCCGCTCGGTGAGCTCGGCTACCACGTCGTAGCACCGGATCAGCGCGGCTACGGTCGCACCACAGGCTGGAGCGCAACCTACGACCAGGATCTGCGCCCCTACTCGATGCTCAATCTGGCTCGCGATGCGGTGGCGCTCACGTTCGCGTTCGGCTACCGGCAGGCAGCGGCCGTGATCGGCCACGATTTCGGCGCTCCGGTTGCGTCCTGGTGCGCCCTGACGCGGCCCGATGTCTACAAGCGCTGCGCCATCCTTAGCGCGCCGTTCCCGGGGCCGCCGACATTACCGTTCGGCACAGCTGCCCCCGCCGAGCCGAGCAACGCTACCGGCGACGTCGCAGCTGACCTGGGTCGTCTGCCGCACCCGCGCAAGCACTACCAACGCTATTACACAACCAGGTCCGCCAACGACGACATGTGGTGCGCCCCAGAGAGTGTGGGCACATTCCTGCGCGCCTATTTCCATTACAAAAGCGCCGACTGGACGGGGAACAAGCCTCATCCGCTCGCGAGCTTTTCAGCCGACGAGTTGGCCAAGATGCCGACCTACTACGTAATGGATCAGGACAAAACGATGGCCGAGACCGTGCGCCCCTTCGCGCCATCGGCAACCGAGATCGCCGGTAATCAGTGGCTGCCAGACGCCGAGATAGCTGTCTATGCCGAAGAATACGAGCGCACGGGCTTTCAGGGTGGTCTCAACTGGTACAGGGCCAGCCTCGAACCGCATTTTGTTGCGGACCTGACTCTGTTCTCGGGCAAGGCAATTGACGTGCCTTCGATGTTTATCGCCGGCCAAAGCGACTGGGGCACATACCAGATGCCCGGTGCCCTGGACATAATGCGTGAAAGGGCCTTTGCACACATGACGGGCGTGCACCTGGTGCCGGGCGCCGGGCACTGGGTGCAGCAGGAGCAGCCCGAGTCTGTCGTCGAACGCCTTCACGAACTGCTCACCATCGAGGCGTAGAAGTGCAACAAATGTCTCTTTCCCGACAGGACCAACAAGTGAAGCACCCGCAGGCGATAACCGGGGGTGCTCCGTCTCAACTAACTAGTGAGCGCGGCCGTGGCGGCCGTGGCCGACTCTCCAGAGTCACCGGGGCTCAACGAGGTGTCGGGGGTCGCGGCCGTCAACGTATCCGATGAAGGGCGAGTAGATCCCGTAACCGAGGAGGGATTGCACCCGCGCCGAGTACCTCGAAGCGAGTTCGGGTGGCACCGCCAGCGTCATCGTCTCGATAGGTCGGATCCATGGTTCGCAGAACTGGGGTGTGATCCCCAAGCGGACGGTATCGCTGGTGTTGGCGCCGCCGCGGTGATAGGTGCTGCCGAGAAACACGAGAACCGAGCCAGCGCTCATTTCGATGGTGCGGATCCTAGGGTCATCTGGATCAGGGATTTCGTTGCCCCAGGTGTGGCTGCCAGGGAGAACCTCGGTCGCGCCGTTGTCGGCCGTGAAGTCGTCGATCGCCCAAACCGCCGATACCCCGAGGTGCTGGCGGGGCCGCGGCACGGCGCAGTACGCATCGTCGCAGTGGAGCTGCTGCGCGGTCTCTCCGGGATGGACGTTGATCGCGATATGCGCCGAGAGTAGATAGTCCGGGTGCAGCAGCTGGTCAAGGAGCGCGACGAGGGCCGGGTGCGTTACGAGGTCCGCTGTCGCTGGCGCCTTGGCGAGCAGCGCGTACACCCGCTGGGAACGGTGGCCTTCGAACTCGTTGCGGCCGAAGGGCATCGAAGCCAGTAACGGCGCCAGCTCGTCGCGGATGGCTTGCACGTCGCGCGGGCTCAGCGCATCGCGGACCACCGTGTAGCCCTCGCAGCGGATCTGCCCAAGTGGCGAATTCAGTGCACCCGGCATGTCTAGAAATATATTCTAGGCAAATATTCTAGTCAAGGCTAGAGTGGCCAGCTATGGTGGCCGTGATGGTAACCGCTCCGAACACCGAAACGCCACGACGGCAAGCGATCTTGGCTGCGGCGCTGACCTGTTTCCTGCGCACTGGCGTGACGGGTACCACGATCGACGCCGTCCAACGGGAGTCCGGTGCCAGCGTCGGCAGCATCTACCACTTCTTCGGGAGCAAGGAAGGCGTGGCCGCGGAGCTATACCTCGACACTCTGCGCGACTACTTCGACAACTATCTCGCGGCGCTACGCAGCAGCGGCAGCGCCCGCGCGGGTATCCAAGGCTCCGTACGGGCACACTTGAATTGGGTTGTGACGCATGAAGCCCGAGCCAAGTACCTGTTTCATTGCCAAGAGTTTGAAGTGATCGAAGAGTCGCTGCCTGCAATCGCTCGTCTACGCGACGACTTCTACCACCAGGCCAACGTATGGCTGGCGCCCCACGTCGAACACGGCCGGATCAAGTCGCTGTCTCCCAGGCTGTGCCAAGCACTGTGGATGGGGCCCAGCGTCGAGTATGCCCGACTCTGGCTCGCCCGCTCAGGTGACCGCTTCGATATCCTCGATGCCCAAACCGCGCTCGCTCGAGCGGCATGGGATTCGGTAAAGGGACGAGCAGCCCGCTGATCCCACGCGACGAAACCCACTGCGGCTATTGTCCGCCGAAACGAAACACCCCCGGCCGTTTGACCGGGGGTGCATCGCGTAGGCGCTTCTAGTGAGCGTGGCCGTGATGGCCGTGGCCGTCGTCCTCCGACTCGGCCGGCTTGTCCACGACTGCCGTCTCGGTAGTGAGGATCATCCGGGCCACCGACGCGGCGTTCAGCACTGCCGAGCGGGTCACCTTGACCGGGTCGACGATGCCGTCAGCAACGAGATCGCCGTATTCCAGCGTCGCGGCGTTGAAACCGTGCCCAGCGGGCAGCCCGGCGACCTTGTTCACCACCACCGAGCCGTCCAGCCCGGCGTTGGCGGCAATCCAGTACAGCGGCGCCGACAGCGCCGCGTCGAACACGTCGACACCCACCGCTTCGTCGCCGGTCAGCGATTTCCGCAGCTTGGCCAGCGCCTTCCGCGCCTGCACCAGTGCTGCGCCGCCGCCGGTGATGATGCCCTCCTCGACCGCAGCCTTGGCGGCGGCCACTGCATCCTCGACGGCCTCCTTGCGCTTTTTGAGGTCCGTCTCGGTGGCCGCGCCGACCTTGATGACGGCGACGCCGCCGGACAGCTTGGCGAGCCGCTCTTCGAGCTTCTCGCGGTCCCAGTCCGAGTCGGTGTTCTCGATCTCGGCCCGGAGCTGAGCGGTGCGCGCGGCGATGGCCTCCTTCGTTCCGCCGCCGTCGACGATCGTGGTGGCGTCCTTGGTCACCACGACGCGGCGTGCTTTGCCGAGCACGTCGATGCCGACCTCACGCAGCACCAAACCGACGTCCGGGTTGACGACCTGACCGCCGGTCACGACGGCGAGGTCGTCGAGGAACGCCTTGCGGCGATCTCCGAAGAACGGCGCCTTGACGGCGACGGCCTTCAGCGTCTTGCGAATCGCGTTCACCACCAACGTCGAAAGGGCTTCGCCCTCGACGTCCTCGGCGATGATCAGCAGCGGCTTGCCGCTCTCCGCGACCTTCTCCAGCAGTGGCAGAAGGTCGGGCAGCGAGCTGATCTTCTCGCGATGCAGCAGCACCAGCGCGTCTTCGAACACCGCTTCCTGGGCGTCGAAGTCGGTGATGAAGTACGCGGAGATGAACCCCTTGTCGAACCCGACGCCGTCGGTGATCTCGAGCTCCGTGTTCATCGTCGACGACTCCTCGACGGAGACGACACCGTCGTGGCCGACCTTGGTCATCGCCTCGCCGACCAGCTCGCCGATCTCCTCGTCGCGCGACGACACGGTTGCGACCTGCGCGATGCCTTTCTTGTCGGACACCGGCGTGGCAGAGGCCAGTAGCGCCTCCGACACCG
>JAVXWV010000379.1:0-2737 GCA_032230775.1 Mycobacterium sp.
TCGCCGACCCGCTCGGCGTGAAGGGTCTAGGTGAGCTCGTCATCGTCGGAGTGCCCGCCGCGATCGCCAATGCGGTGTTCAACGCGACCGGCCGACGGGTCACAGATCTCCCCATCACGCTGGAGAAGCTGCTCTAGTCGGCGGACCGCGCGCTGAACTGGCGGTGCACTTGCTGCCTCGACACGCCGAGAATCCTGCCGATCTCGGTCCACGAGAACCCGGCGGTGCGGGCCGTATAGACGGCGTGTTCGTATCGCTGGCGGGCGGCAGCCAGATCATCGCGCGCAGCCGACAACGCTCGGCCGGCCTCGCCGATATAGATCTCTGCGATGACGGGGTCGGTTCGTGGAGACCGTCCGGCTCGATCGCATTCTCGATTTCGGCAAGGGCGCGTTCACGCAGCGCAATCAGTTCCGCGTCGTCCATCCACGAGGGCCTCCGGTTCGCCATCGGTGTGTTCTGGAGGCGAGCATGCCTGGAGCCGCCGACACATCTGGCCGGACGAAGTGTGGACCGCCGGGCACTCCATCCACTAGGCTGACTGTATGTTCAAACAGGGTGGCCCTGCCCCTGTGCCCGCCGATGGCCTTGCCGCGGCACTGGCACCGTTCGGCCAATCGCGCATGCTGCCCCGCGAGGCCTACGTCGACCCCGCGGTGTTCGACTGGGAGCAGCACAACATCTTTTCCGGATGGACGTTTGTCGGCCACGGGGCAGATCTCGACGCGGTGGGCGCCCAGAAGGCGATAGGGAGCGGGCCGAACGCCATCCTGTTGGTGCGCGGCGAGGACGCGGTCCGCGCTTTCGCCAACACCTGCCGCCACCGTGGACACGAACTGCTGGCGTGCAACGCGACCACCAGGGGCCGCAGCATCGTCTGCCCGTATCACTCGTGGTCGTATCGGTTGGACGGCCAGCTTCGCAACGCGCCGGGGTTCCGTGACGTCGACGGCTTCGAACCCGAGAAGTTCGGGCTCGCCGAACTGCGCTTGGCCAACTGGCATGGCTGGTTGTTCGTCGATGCCAGTGGTGAGGACGCCGAATTCGCCACACACGTTGCGGGTTTGGACGCGGTCATTGGCCCTTACCGGCCCGAGGATCTGACGATTGTGGCCCGCCATTCCTACGAGCTCGCCACCAACTGGAAGGTCATCGCCGAGAACTACCAGGAGTGCTACCACTGCTCCACTATCCATCCGGAGCTGTCCCGCATCAGCCCGCCGACAAGTGGCGAGAACCTCGACCTGCCGGGTCCGTGGATGGGCGGCTGGATGTCGATCATCGAGGGCGCCGAGACCATGTCTCTTACCGGCAAGAGCGGCGGCGTCGCGATCCAGGGTCTGTCCGAGCACGAACTCCGCACCGTCATGTATCTGGTCGGCTATCCCAACCTGCTGGTGAGCCTGCACCCGGACTATGTGATGACTCACCTGATGACGCCGCTCGCTGCCGACCGCACCCACGTCGAGTGTGCCTGGGCCTTCCCGAAAGACGTTGCCGCCAAGGACGATTTCGACCCGTCGTACGCGGTCGACTTCTGGGATCTGACCAACCGCCAGGACTGGGCCGCATGCGAGTCGGTGCAGCGGGGACTGTCCTCACCGCACGCAAGACCTGGCCCGCTTGCGCCCGATGAGGACGGCGTCTACCAGTTCGTCACCAGGGTGGCTAGGGCGTACTCCGGTGCCGCTGGTCCCGCGGCGGAACCCCGTTGACGCCTTCGACCGACTGCGCGTAGGTGGCAACCGCGAACGCCAGGGCCTGACCCATCACAGACAGCGCCTGCCGGTCGATGTTGTCGGCGGTGTCGCGACCAGTGTTGTAGTTCGGATCGAACGCGACACCGGCGCGACCACCCCAAAGCCGCGCCTGCACTTCGGTTTTCCGTTGCGACGAGCCTGCGGTAAGGCCACCGACCGGGACCCCTGTGGCCAGGAACGGTCCATAGTCGGCGGTCCTGCTCAGCGGCATGTCGGCGGGTCGCACACCTGCCAGGTTCAAGTAGCCCGCCAGCGTCCGCTCGACCCCTGCCGATCCCACGGGCACGGCCTGTAGCGGGACGTCGGGGTTGGGCTGGCCGGACTGGTCGCCGTCATAGGTGAAGTATCCGGCGTTCGGCGAGCCGATCATGTTGGCGCTGAGGTACATCGCGACATCGTCGAGGTCACGGGCAAGTCCGCGAACGTATTTCGTCGGCCCCTCCGATTCGGATCCCCAGAATGCGAACCGGACGGCATTGGTGATCCGCGGTTCCGCTCCGAGGGCCGATGCCGCTTCGAGCAATGCCGCGACCCCCGACCCGTTGTCGTTGATGCCGGTGCTGCGTTCGGGGCTGTCGAGATGGGCCCCCGCCAGTACGACGTTCTTCGTGTCACCAGTTTTGGTCTGCGCCAAGATGTTTCGTGACTTCACCATCACCGGCTTGGAGTCCAGCACCAGTCGAACCGGAGCACTGGTGCGCCGCAGCGCGGCGTCGGCGTCGGTCTCGATCACGCCGACCGGAATCGTGAGCTGCTGGTAGTACCCCGGCGGGAACAGACTTGCCGGACTGCCGGTTGGGCCTGGTGTGCTGACGACAAGCAACCCGAGGGCCCCCTTGGCGAGGGCGGCGTTCTGTTTATCGCCGACCGAGCAGCCGGTGTCGGCAACGACAGCGATCGCGTTCTTCACCGACACGGTGCCGTAGTCGGCCGCGGTGCAGCCGGGCGCCTTCTGCGGACGCAGCGTGATCGCGTTG
>JAVXWV010000458.1:0-2796 GCA_032230775.1 Mycobacterium sp.
CAACGCGACTGTGTCATGGCGATCTCTCGAGGCGGGCGGTACACGGTGGACAACGTGGTGCCCGCCTGCGCAGCCTGCAATACCAGCAAGTGCAATGACGAGGTCACCGGTTGGATGCGCCGAAAGCGGCTCGACGAGCACAGGTTCCTGACGCGCTACATCGAAATCCGAGCAGCGCTCGCAGTGCAGGCGCCCTCAGACGCCGACGAGCGTGCGCAAAATGCCCACAGTTGACGGCGTGTCGGCGTACAGACACGCACGCTCGCGGTAGTTAGGTGTCGCGGAAGTTAGGTGCCGTCGAAGGCGCGCGCCCGTAGTGCGCGCTCGACACCCGCGCGGCCCTCGAGAACCAGCCTGCGCAGCGCCGGCGGCACATCCGGGTCGGCCAGGAAGCTATCCGCGGCGTTCAGACCGGCCTCGCTGATATCCCACGACGGATACAGCCCGATCACCACCGTCTGCGCGACCTCGCTCGACCGCCGCTGCCACACCGCGGAGATCGCGCCGAAGTACTTGGCGCTGAACGGCTGTAGTAGCTCATGCTGGCCCGGCCGCACGAACGCGCCGACCATAGACCGTGCGGTGACATTGGGCAGAGTGTCGTCCTCGATCACCTCTTCCCATGCGGACTCCTTCACGGCGGCCTGCGGTCGCGCTGTTGACGCCTCCAAGGCACGCCGCTGGCCCGCTGCGGTCGGATCCTGCTGTGCCTCCGCGTCGATGAACGGTGACTCCGCGCCGTCGGCATCGATCGCACCCGCCGCGGCCAGTGCCGTGACGATGCGCCAGCGCAGGTCGGTGTCGATCACCAGACCGGGCATGTTCACCGCTGCAGGCTCGTTGTCCAGCAGCGTCGACAGCACGGCGATGTGGTTCGGTGAAAGTACCGATGCGCACAGCGCATTGACGAATGCCAGCTGATGGTCTGAGCCCGGCGGCGACTCGCGCGCCAAGTCGAGCAGCGCATCTGCGAACGCCGGCCAACCGTTTTCGGTCGCCCAGCCCGGATCCGCATACGACACGAGTGCCGACTGGGCTTGCAGTAGCAGCCGCTGGGCCACGCCCACTTCGGATTCGGCGTGCACACCACTGATGACCAGCGCGACGAAATCACGGGCCTTCAGCTCCGCTTCGCGGGTCATCTCCCATGCCGCCGACCACGCCAGCGTGCGGGGCAACGGATCGGCGATGTCGGCGATGCGGGTGAGCGCGGTCTGCAACGACACCGGGTCGAGGCGCACCGAGCAATACGTCAGGTCGTCGTCGTTGACCAGGATCAGCTTGCCTCGGGAAACTCCCTGCAGCGCTGGAACATCGGTGTTCTCGCCTTCGACGTCAAGCTCTTCCCGGTGAGTGCGGACCAGCCTGCCCGTAGCATCGTCGTCGTAGATCCCGATCGCAAGGCGGTGCACCCGGGTCTCACCGGAGCCGGGCTGCGCGCCGCTCTGGGCGATGGCGAAGCGGGTGAAACGTCCGTCGGCGTCGACGTCGAAGTCGGGACGCAGCGTGTTGAGCCCAGTGGTCTTGAGCCACTGCTCACCCCAGCCGGAAAGGTCGCGGCCGGAGGCCTTCTCGAGCGCCCCGAGCAGATCGCCGAAGGTGGCGTTGCCAAATGCGTGGTCGCGGAAATAGTCCCGCAGACCGGACAGGAACTCCTCAAGCCCGACGTAGGCGACGAGTTGCTTGAGCACGCTGGCGCCCTTGGCATACGTGATGCCGTCGAAGTTCACCTCAACGGCGTGCAGGTCCGGGATGTCGGCGGCGACGGGATGCGTCGACGGCAGCTGGTCCTGCCTGTACGCCCACGACTTGTCGGCGTTGGCGAACGTCGTCCACGCCTGCGTGTACTCGGTGGCCTCGGCCTGGCACAGCACCGAGGCGAACGTCGCGAACGACTCGTTGAGCCACAGGTCGTCCCACCACTGCATCGTGACGAGGTCGCCGAACCACATGTGCGCCATCTCATGCAGCACGGTTTCGGCGCGCCGCTCATAGGAGGCCCGGGTGACCTTGCTGCGAAAGACGTAGTCCTCCAGGAACGTCACCGCGCCCGCGTTCTCCATGGCGCCGGCGTTGAACTCGGGCACGAACAGCTGGTCGTACTTGCCGAACGCATACGGAACGCCAAAGTTGTTGTGGTAGAACCCGAATCCCTGTTTGGTCTGGGTGAAGAGACGCTCGTGGTCCATGAACTCGGCGAGTGATTCACGGCAGTACAAGCCCAGCGGTATCTCGCCGTGTTCGTCGGAATAAGTGTCACTCCAGTGCGCGTACGGCCCGGCGATCAGCGCGACGAGGTATGTGCTCATTCGCGGTGTGGTCACGAAGGTATGCACATGTGCATCGTCCTCTCCGTGCACGTGTCCGCTGGCGCCGTTCGAGATGACTCGCCAATTCAGCGGCGCGGCCACCATGATGTCGAACGTGGCCTTCAGGTCGGGCTGGTCGAAGCAGGCGAACATCCGCTTGGCGTCGGCGGTTTCGAATTGTGAGTACAGATACACCTCGTCGTCGACCGGATCGACGAACCGGTGCAGACCCTCACCGGTGTTGGAGTACCGGCAGTCGGCGTCGACGACGAGGACGTTGCGCTCGGATAGGCCGCGCAGCGGGATGCCAGTCGATTCGTCATACCCGGACACGTCGATGTCGCGTCCGTTGAGCGTGACGCTACGGATCGAGTCGGCGGCGATGTCGATGTAGGTGTCGGCTCCCGCCAGCGCCTCGACTTGAACGGTGGTTACCGAGCGGAAGGTGCTATCGCCGGGTTTACCCTCACCGTCGGTGAGGTCGAGG
>JAVXWV010000460.1:0-8133 GCA_032230775.1 Mycobacterium sp.
TCTACAGCGCCGAGGTGCCGGCCGCCGCGGTGGAGTCGCTGCGCCGCCAGGCCGCCGCGGCGTCCAAGCACTTGACCACGTGAACACCGAAGCCGCGATGCGGCTGGCCATTGGGCAGGGCGAGCAGGTCAAGGGCACGACCTATCCCAATCCGCCTGTGGGTGCGGTCATCTTGGACCGCGACGGCGAGATCGCGGGTGTGGGTGCAACGGAGCCGCCCGGCGGCCCCCATGCTGAGGTGGTGGCGTTGCGCAGGGCGGGGGAGCGCGCGGTCGGGGGCACCGCGGTCGTGACGCTGGAGCCGTGCAATCACCACGGCAGAACTCCGCCGTGCGTGGATGCCCTTGTTGCATCCGGGGTTTCGCGAGTGGCATACGCCGTCGCCGACCCCAATCCGCAGGCCGCTGGCGGTGGGTCACGGCTGGCCGAATCCGGCATCGACGTCGAGGCCGGGGTTTCGGCCGATGCTGTCGCCGGCGGTCCGCTGCGGGAATGGCTGCACAAGCAGCGCACCGGATTGCCGCATGTCACATGGAAATTCGCCACCAGTGTCGACGGCCGAAGCGCCGCCGCTGACGGCAGCAGCCAGTGGATCACCAGCGAGGCCGCGCGGGCCGACGTGCATCGCAGGCGCGCCGTCGTTGACGCGATCATCGTCGGCACCGGAACGGTACTCATCGACGACCCGGCGATGACCGCTCGATTGCCCGACGGCACCCTTGCCGAGCGACAGCCGCTGCGTGTCGTCGTTGGTGAACGCGAAATATCCTCTGAAGCAAGAATTCTCAACGACGACTCGCGCACGATGGTGATCCGCACCCGTGATCCGCACGAGGTGATCAAGTTCTTGTCGGACCGCACAGACGTGATGCTAGAGGGCGGCCCGACGTTGGCCGGTGCGTTTCTGCGGGCCGGGGTGATCGACCGGATACTTGCCTACGTCGCGCCAATCCTGTTGGGCGGGCCCATCGCCGCCGTCGATGACGTGGGCGTGCTGTCCATCGCCCATGCGCAGCGCTGGCGGTTCGACGGAATCGACCCGATCGGACCCGATCTTCTGGTCAGTCTGGTACCGGCATAGCTATCTCCTGCGGCTTCAGCGCACCGATCTGATACAGCACGTCAAGCTCGTCGCGGACGCCCCAGTGCTCGCACAGCCTGCCGTGACGGGACCGGAAGAAGTGAGCCGTCTTCATCGCGTATGGCCGGTAGGTCGGCTCGATGCCCTGCGGCACCATCGCGTTGACCCCATGCGCGGTGGCGCGGATCGCCACCATGTCACCGGCGGCCACGACGTCCTGAACTTCGTACCGCACCTGCAGCACGGTGGTGACGAACGTCAAGATCGCGATGTAGCCCTCCGGGCCGGGCGGCAGCGGAACCGGTGAGCCGTGGTCGACGAAGTCGTCGGTGACCAAATCGCGGATCTTCTCCAGCTGGCCTGTATTCATGGCGTCGAACACGTCGGCGGCAAGTGCCTGCGTTGAGTTATTCACAACCCCTCGACGGGCGAGCCGCCCACAGGGTTCATTCAATCTCCAGCGAGCGGTGTTCGATGAGCTCACGCACCCCGGCAAGGCCGAGCCTCTCCCGGAAGGCTCGCACGGTGTAGCCGACGACCTCCGCATCGGTGCGTGCCCGCACCGTGGCCGAGCGTGGCATGTGGAACACGGGGCCGATCTCGCCGAAGTAGTCGCCGGAGGTGACGGCCTTCAGCAATTCCTCACCGCCGCTGGCCAATTCGCGGATGATTTCGAGTTCACCCTCGGTGACGACGTAGATCAGGTCGCCCATCGTGCCCTGCTCGAACAACACCTCGCCTGCCTCCAGCCGAACCGTGTCGGGTGGCCGGTCGGTCGTCGCGAACTCCGGGACCAGCTCGACGACACGATCGGCCAATGGCAGAATCCGGCTGTCGTGGGTTGCGACCACGACCATCCGGTCGCCGGAGGCGAGCTCGCGGATCAGCTTCAGAACCTCCTCGACCTGAATAAAGTCCAGGTGCGCGGTGGGCTCATCGGCCAGGATCAGCGGCGGATCAAGCGCGATGGCTCGCGCGACCGCGACCCGCTGCTGCTGCCCGCCGCTCAGATCGCCCGGCCGGTGGGTCATCCGTTCCTCGAGGCCGACGCGTGCCAGCAGTTGTCCCGCCTTCTTGCTCGCTGCGCGGCGCGACGCCCCCGTCGCGAGCAGCGGCACCATGACGTTCTCCAGGGCCGTGAGACTCGGCACGAGGTTGAACGCCTGAAACACGATGCCCACTGTGTCGCGACGGTATGTCGACAGCTCGCGGGCCGTGAGCGACGCGACATCGAGGTCGCCGAACTTGATCGCCCCGGAACTGGGTCGCAGGATCCCTCCGAGACAGGACAACAGCGTCGTTTTCCCGCAGCCGCTGGGGCCCATCAGGATGACCAGGGAACCTGCGGCCACGTCGAGGTCGAAGCCGTCGATCGGGCGGACGGTATCCGCGCCGCTCGCGTATTCGACAGTCAGGTTCTGGATGCTGAGATCGCCCACGCTCATGGACCTCCGAACGCGATCGCGGGGTCGACCGATACCGCGCGCCGCAGTCCTGACGCACTGGCGATCAAGCCGATGACGACGGCGATTGCGGGTAGCGCGATGAAGGCCTCCGGGGGCACGATCACCTGCATCGGGAACAGCGGTCCGAGCAGCCGCGAAAGCCCGGCGCCGACAAGTG
Organism: Mycobacterium sp.; assembly: GCA_032230775.1. Lineage (GTDB taxonomy): Bacteria > Actinomycetota > Actinomycetes > Mycobacteriales > Mycobacteriaceae > Mycobacterium. The sequence continues at coordinate 2,705 of JAVXWV010000460.1, forward strand.
CGGCAAGCAGCGCGACGATGATCGCCTGCATGGCGAGCCCGGCGGCGATGCTGCGGGTAGGGACGCCAATCGCCTTGAACACCGCGAAGTCTCGCAGGCGTTCGAGCGCGGACAGGTAGATCACCGATCCGACGACCAGCGCAGCGACCACCCACAGCAGAACCGCGACGATGGTGATCGAACTCACCGCCACCTTGAGCGGCCGGAGCAGATCCGCGATCGCCCCTGCTCTGTCGATAGCCCGATAACCGTCGGGTGTCTGCCCGAGGGTGCCGCGTATGCCGATCGAGGAGACGAGCGGTTGACCGCCGTACACCAGTTGTTGTGCGCCCTGTGTGGTGAGAAAGACGTTCGGCAGGTTCGCCAATGCTGTGGAGTTCTCGACGATGCCGACGATGCGCAGTCTGCGCGAAGCGATTTCGACGTCGTCGCCGATGTGACGTCCGAGGCTGCTCGACACCGCGACCTCGTCGGGGGTCGATGCTGGTCGGCCCTCAGACACGGCGGGCATGCCGGGCCCGCGCTCCGGCGCACCGAATATGTCGACATTGCGCGTCGTATCACCGAGCGTGGCCGTCCCGCCGGCGTACGCGAGCGGAACCGCAGCATCTACGCCAGGGGCCGAGACGATCCGCTGCAAGTCCACGGGCGCGAACGGGGTAGCCCCGACGAACGGGCCGGACGCGCCTGCCTTGACCAGGAACACATCTACACCGAGCGAATCGACGGTCTTCTCGGCCTCGACCCGGAACCCGTTCGCCAGCCCCGTGAGGGCGAGGGTCATCGCGAAGATGATGCTGGTGGAAAGGATTGCGATGACGAATCGGCGCTTTCGCCACTGCATGTCGCGCAGGGCGGCCAGTAGCATGTCCGCGAGATTACCGATGCGGTAACTTTCGCGGGCCGAGTTCGGCGATGACTTGTCCTTCGCAGACGACCAGCGCCGCAATCTTCTTGCCAGTCAGTGTCGTTGCTGTGAATTTTCTGTCCTCGAAAGTGTGATGTCTTTCGCACCCGTGCCTGGCGGTGCGAGCGGCCAATCGGGGCGATTGCGCCGGTAGAATCACAGCAAAGCGCTTTCACAGACGAGTTGCGCGCCTGGTGAGCACTAACAAAGGACAACGAGCGTGACTGCATTGCAGGACTGGCTCAGTACTCGACCCGTAGACCCGAAAGGCCTCAAGGCGTTCATCTGCGACGCGTTTCGAAGCCTGACCGCCGAGGAGCCGGCAACGGTCCAAGAGCCCCAGCTGATCCGACCGGGAATCGAGCGCTGCTGAGCCCCTAGCTGGGTCGGTGGCGGCCCGGAGTCGAGATTGCGTCGTCCGCGTCGTCCGCGTCGATCGTCGGCACCGGCTCGTCGGCGTGTTCGTGCCTGCCGCTGATCAGCAGGCCGAGCAAGGCACCGACCACGCAGACGATCGCGGTGATGCTGAAGATCTCGCCGTACTGCATGACATAGGCCACCCGGACGCGGGCCCCTTGGGCGGCCAACCGCTCGGCCAGGGTGTTCCCGCCGGCGGCGCTGGGCAGGCTGGCCAGGATCTGGTTGAACCGGTAGAGGCCCCAGGCGGTCAGCGCGGCGATGCCGATCAGCATGCCGATCATCCGGGCCACTACAACGGACGCGGAGGCGATGCCGTGCTGCGCGGCGGGGACCACCCGCAGCGTCGCCGACGTCAGCGGCCCGATGACCAGGCCCAGGCCGAGGCCCGCGATCGCCAGGTCGGTGTCCAGCGTCGGCAGGCTGAATAAGCCCAGGTCGTGGTGGGCCGCCAGAACGTCGACGGGCCATTTGGAGATCAGCCAGTAGCCGCCGGCGGCGATCAGCAGCCCGGTGAACGCCACGGTCCGATCGCCGATCTTGGTCGCGATCCAGCCGCCAAGCAGGGCGCCGATCGGCAGCGCGATCAGAAACCGCAGCAGCAGACCGGCGGCCGCGTTCTTATCGAGACCGAGCACGCCCTGACCGAACAGCTCGACATTGACCAACGTCACCATCAGCGCCGCTCCGGCAGTCAGCGAGGCACCCAGCGCCGCCAGGAACGGCCGGAAATGCACACCCGCGGGCTCGATCAGCCGGGTGCGGGAGAAACGCTCCCAGACAAAGAACGCAATGGCGGCGACGAGGGCGCCCACCAGCAAGGGCGGGCCATAGCTCGGCAACACGTGCTTGCCGTCCGGCGCCGGGTTGTACAGGCCCCAGGTCGCCAGGCCCAGCGCGATCGCGAGCAGTACGCCGCCGATCACGTCAATCTTTTCGGGCGTCTCGGTCTTCTGCCGCGACGGCAGGCTGAACTGGATCATCACCATCGCGATCAGGGCCAGCGGCACATTGATCCAGAACACGTCGCGCCAGGTGCCCAGCACCCACACCACCGCGATGCCGTACAGCGGGCCCAGCACGCTGCCCAGCTCCTGTGCGGCGCCGATGCCGCCGAGCACGGCCGCGCGGTTGCGGGCGGACCACAGGTCGGCCGCGAGTGCCAACGTGACGGGCAACAGGGCGCCACTGGCCGTGCCCTGGATGGCACGACCGATGATCAGCGTCAACAAGTCGTTGGACAACGCCGTGACCACCGAGCCGACGGCGAACAGTGCCAGGCTGACCTGCAGCACATTTTTGCGGCCGAACCTGTCCGACGCCCTGCCGAGCAGCGGCATGGCCGCGATGTAGCCCAGCAGATACCAGGTGACGATCGGTGTGACGCGCTGGATCTGGTTGATCGGGATCCCGACGCCTGCCGGTGGTTCACGCATGATGTCGGTCATGATCGTGACCACGACGTAGGTGTCGAGGGCACCCAGCAGCACCGCGAGGCTGCCTGCGGTAATCGCGACACGCCGGCCCGAGGTCGCTGGCCCGGCGGCTCCGGGCGATGCGCGCATCAGACGGCCGGTTTGGTGACGGTCACCGGCTTGCCCCAGTCCGAGCAGGTCATCGTGAGGCTGTTGCCGGGCGTCGGCTCCAGCTTGGCCTGGACCAGTTCGTGGTTTCCGTCCTCGCGGATCCATGCGGTGCCGGCGATGGGCCCGTTCGCGGCGAGCCCTGGCGCGATCTTGTTCACGGCGTCGGCGCTCACGGTCCCGGTGATGCGGACGGCGTCGACGCCGTTGATGGTCTCGCGGCCGTCGGCCTTGGGACCGGAGAAGTTGGCGAGCACGTTGCCCAGGCCGGTGTCGGGGTTCAGGATGGCCGATACGTCGTAGATGTCGACGGCGGGGCCCAGGTTCTCGTAGCTACCCTTGGTGAGCGCGGCGTAGAGGGTCCCGTCGACAACCGCGAAGTCCACGCCCTCGAGCCGCTGGCCCAGGAAGTTGATGTTGGCGGTGCCCTGGGCGCCGACGGCAGGCGTATTGGTCAGATCACCCTCGAGGGACTCGATCGCCAGACCTTTGATCTCGCCCTGCACGGTCAGCTTCAGGTGCACGCTGGACTGGGACTTGGTGGTCTCGCTGGACTGCTTCAACAAGGTGGCGGCGTCGGGAAGTGGCTTGCTCGAGTCCTGCGACTTCGAGGAGCACCCGGCGATGAGGGCGGTAGTGGCGACAAGGGCGGCGAAGATGGCCAAGAGGCGCGTCTGCATGACTGCATCGTAGAGGGTGCGGCGAAGTCGGCGCGTTGAGCGGGCCGTTGGTACAAGTGGAATCGTGGCTTCGGAACTGGACTTTCGATCGAGGGTTATCTGTCGAGTCGAGGGTTATCTGCCGATCGAAATTTCAACGGCAACCCGGTGGCCACGTTCTTCTGCGAGAAGCAGCTGTCTGGATAGTCTTGCGGCGTGTTCACCGGAATCGTCGAAGAACTGGGTGAGGTCGTCGGCAAGGAAGAGCTCGGCGACTCGGCGCGCCTGGTCATCCGCGGGCCCATCGTGACAGCCGACGCCGGACACGGCGACTCGATCGCGGTGAACGGTGTCTGCCTGACCGTGGCCGAGGTGCTGCCCGATGGTGCGTTCAGCGCCGACGTGATGGGCGAAACCCTGAACCGGTCGAGCCTGCGCGGTGTGGGAGTGGGCAGCCACGTCAACCTGGAGCGTGCCGCCGCGGTCAACAGCCGCCTTGGCGGACACATCGTCCAGGGGCACGTCGACGGCACCGGTCATGTGGTCGCGCGGACTCCGTCCGAACACTGGGAAGTTGTGCGGATCGCGCTGCCGACCGCGCTGTCGCGGTATGTCGTCGAGAAGGGTTCGATCACGGTTGACGGCATATCCCTGACGGTTTCCGGGCTCGGCCACGACTGGTTCGAGGTGTCGTTGATCCCGACGACCCTGGACCTCACGACGCTCGGCAAGGCGGAGGTCGGCACCCGCGTCAATCTCGAGGTGGACATCATCGCGAAGTATGTTGAGCGGCTGCTCGGCTCCGATGAGGAGCCGAGCGGCGGCGCCAACTCCTGACAGCTTTGTCTCAGCTTCAGCTACAAAGAGTCAGCGTCGACACCGCCCTAGCCGTGACCCACCAGCGCGTGGGTCGAACACCATTTCGGAGGACCGGACTCAAGCCCGTCCGAAAAGGCATCCGAATGCCGCGCTGATACACCGCGGCGGGCCCGGTGTATCGGCGCGGTTCGCCCACTGCAAGCTGCCGCCCATGTCTGCGCAGAACAACGGGATCCCGTTGGAGTCCTGCGCCGACTCGTTTATCGCGTTGCACGGCATCGCGACATTGTGCAGACCGACCAGGGATCCGGCCGATAGCCAAACGCCCGTCGTGGCACACACGAACGTCCTGGAGTTGGAGTCCAGGCCAAAGTCGTACAGCGGCTGAGGAACGCAGGGCGTGCCCTCGACGACGTTGCGCGTCACGTTCGGCACACAGTCCGCTGCGTCGCAAAAGGCCGATGCAGTACCGGCAGGAGTGATCAGCGCTGCGATCAATCCACCTGCCAGGACCGGTACGGCGATGAGTTTCCTCAAGGTCTGCCCCCTCGGGTTCGGGTCGGCTTCCGCTCGGCACAAAAAGCTTAGGCCCGCCGGCGGGGACGGTTGGTCGGGATCACACGTCGAACACCCTGGCCGTCGCGCCGACGGCAGCGACGGCACGCAGGTGGTCACCCTCAACCCGTCCCGAGGGTCGTAAAGATCCAGCTCAGGGGAGCGGGCAATAAGACCTGCGCGCCGGTGGTTCATACTGATGTGATGACGAGGCTGGACGCCGTTGAGCGAGCGGTTGCCGATATCGCCGCGGGTAAGGCCGTCGTCGTCATCGACGATGAGGACCGCGAGAACGAGGGCGATCTGATCTTCGCGGCCCAGATGGCGACGCCGGAGCTGGTGTCGTTCATGGTGCGCTACACCTCCGGCTACATCTGCGTGGCTCTCACCGAGTCGGAGTGCGACCGCCTCGACCTGCCGCCGATGCACCACTCCAACGCCGACAACTTCCGCACCGCCTTCACCGTGACGGTCGACGCGAAGGCAGGC
>JAVXWV010000466.1:0-7701 GCA_032230775.1 Mycobacterium sp.
ACTCCGCGGCGTTAGGCCACGGAGCCAGCGTGCAGCACGCGGGCGTGACGACTCCGCTGGGGGTCGGTTCGGCCGTCGAGCTGTCAATGTCGTTGGTGGGCACCGGGTTTTCGTATGCGCCCGAGCAACGGATCCGGCAGGCCGAGATCCTCACCAGGCTGCTTCCCATCGTGCGTGACGTGCGACGGATGGGCTCGTGCGCGCTCGATCTGTGCATGGTGGCCGCGGGACGGCTCGACGCCTACTACGAGGACGGCGTACACGTCTGGGACTGGGCGGCGGGAGCACTGATCGCTGCGGAGGCGGGTGTAAGCCTGCGGCTGCCGCCTGCCGACGGAACAGCCGGATTGATCGTGGCGGCCGCGCCGGGCATCGCAGGCGCGCTAACCGCTGCGTTGCGCAACGCGGGAGCGTTGTAGCCGCGAATACCCACCCGTCACAACGGAATGCGGTTTAGCAGGCGGCGGTGTGGATCTTCGTCAGCAGTGTTGGATCGGCCGCCTGTGTGGCGTCGGGGCGCAGGCTCGCCAGCACCGCGTCGATGTCGTCGCTGTGGGTCAACCCGGTGAACTCCGTGCCGATGGCAAGGTCGACGGTCGCGTCGCTGCGTTGATCTTGGAACAGCTCGGTGCACGGTGCTACCAGCCACACCGCCGCTGCCGCCGCGCGCCCGGACGGGCCGAACCGGATCTGGCCCTGACATTCCAGCCGGGTGTTCGCATACACGGTGTCGTTGGCCGCGGCAGGTTCCGCGTAACCCAGGTCGCGCAGTTGGCCTGCCACCTCGGCGGCCTGGCCGCCCTGGCCGCTGGCGTTGAGGACGTGGATCTTGGTGTCGGCAAGCTTGGCCGGGGTGACCTCCGTCATCGTCGACCGCGACAGCTGCTCACCGAGCTTTTGCGCCGGGTCGTTCGGATCGGCAGCCGGAGGCGGCGCGTTGCATGCCGCCGCCTCATGGACGTCGACCGGCTGATTCAAGGCCATTACCCAGACCAACATCGTCACCACCGCCAGGGCGATGAACAGCAGGATTGCCGGCAGGTTGTTACGGCGACGAAAGGGGCGACCCCGTTTGTCGAACGCGGTTCCGTCTGTGATTTGCGCGACCACGGGTGCACTCTAAGGCCTGCATCGATGGTCCCTCCGAGCGGCGCGAACTAGAGTGTGACGTAAATCACACTGGAACGCGTGTCAATACGGGCACGAATCGTTTGGGTATTGCGTTCGACGCTGGTACAAAGCATCGCTGCAAGGTTTATGGAGGGGACATGGCTATGGCTACCGATTATGACGCCCCACGGCGCACCGAGACCGACGACGTTTCCGAGGATTCGCTCGAGGAGCTGAAGGCGCGCCGCAACGAGGCGCAGTCGGCGGTCGTTGACGTGGACGAGTCCGAATCCGCCGAATCTTTCGAGCTGCCCGGCGCCGATCTCTCCGGCGAGGAGCTGTCGGTGCGTGTGATCCCGAAGCAGGCCGACGAGTTCACGTGCTCGAGCTGCTTCCTGGTGCATCACCGCAGCCGGCTGGCCAGCGAGAAGAACGGCGTGATGATCTGCACCGACTGCGCGGCCTAGCGGCTGCCGAGTGCCGCCAGCACGCGGTCTGGGTGGCGGCAACTGACCAGCCAGTACGGCGTCGGATCATCGGGATCGTCAAGGACGAGGAGGACCATGGGTCCGACCCACGCCCGGTGGATGACGTACGCGGCCGGATCGAGCTGGCGGCCCAGCGCGGCCGACTTGGCCGATTTGGGCACCTCCGCCGACCGTGCGACCACGCTGACGGGCAGGTGTGCGGCCCCGACCCACAGCTCCGTCTCGCCCGAACCGCTGCCTTCTTTGCTCCTCGCGTGCGCGCTGACGACGCGCACCTCGTACTTGCCGAACCACAGCAGGACGACCGCGGCGATCGGCAGTAGCACCGCAAATGGCACCCAGTTGGGCAGCGCCTGCACGCCTTGATTCACCTCGAGCGCGATCAGGCCGGCCAGCCCGAGTCCGGGCGGCCACCACCACCACGGCACCGACAACCGTTCGCGATAGCGCATGGATTGCGCGGTGGCGCGCGTGTCGGACACGCAGCCAAGAGTAATCTCTGACGTCGTGTCCACCTCTCTCGCGGTCGTGCGCCTGGATCGCGATTTGCCGATGCCAAGCCGTGCCCATGACGGCGACGCGGGCGTCGACCTCTTCAGTGCACACGATGTCGAGCTGGCGCCGGGTCAGCGGGCGCTGGTGCCTACGGGCATCGCCGTCGCCATCCCGCATGGCATGGTCGGACTGGTGCATCCCCGTTCGGGTTTGGCTGCGCGCGTGGGACTTTCGATCGTCAACAGCCCCGGCACGATCGACGCCGGCTACCGGGGTGAGATCAAGGTCTCGCTGATCAATCTCGACCCCGAGAAGCCGATCGTCTTGCATCGCGGAGACCGGATCGCGCAGCTGCTGGTGCAGCGGGTCGAGCTGCCCGAGCTGGTCGAGGTGACATCGTTCGACGAGGCCGGCCTGGCCGACACATCCCGTGGCGACGGTGGCCACGGTTCCTCCGGCGGACATGCGAGTTTGTGAAATGGCATTCGGAAAGCACAGCGACGGCGATGACGTGAGTGGCCCTGACGACATCAACGACATCAACGACGTCGACGACCTCAACGACGTCGACGACCTCGACGGCCCCTTCGACGTCGAGGACTTCGACGATCCGGCGACGGCGGCGGTGGCACGGCTCGACCTCGGCTCGGTGCTGATCCCGATGCCCGAGGCCGGACAGGTGCAGGTCGAGCTGACCGAGATGGGCGTGCCCAGTGCCGTGTGGGTGGTGACGCCGAACGGCCGCTTCACAATCGCCGCCTACGCCGCGCCCAAGACTCCGGGGCTGTGGCGGGAGATCGCATCGGAACTGGCTGACTCGCTACGCAATGACGTGGCCAAGGTCAGCATCGAGGACGGCCCCTGGGGTCGCGAGGTGGTCGGTGTGGCCACGCCGGAGCCGGACCAGCCGCCAGGCATTGTCCGGTTCATCGGCGTCGACGGTTATCGCTGGATGATTCGATGCGTCGTGAACGGCCCCCAGGACAGAATCGCGGCGTTGGCCACCGAAGCGCGGAATGCATTGGCGGACACCGTCGTTCGGCGCGGAGATACGCCCATGCCGGTCCGCGCCCCACTGCAGGTGCAATTGCCAGAGCCGATGGCGGCGCAACTGCGTGCGGCGGCCGAGCAGGCCGCCCAGGCTCAACAAGATCAGCAAGCCGGCCAACAGCCGCCTCCGCCGGAACCCGCCGCGCGCCGCAGCGAGCACGGGACGGCCATGCAGCAGCTGCGCACCATCACCGGCGGCTAGGCATCGGCCAGCGCGGCCAGGCACGCCGCGCCCAGCACACCGGGGTCGACGCCCATCTCCCCGAGCGTGACGGTGCACAATGCCGCTCGCGGCGCTGCCGCCACCCACTCGATCGCGACCTCGACCGGATGCACGGGGTCATCGGTCGCGGCGGCAACCCCCATCGGCACGGCCAGACCCTCCAGCTGGCCGCAGGTCGGCGCTACGAAACGGGCGGCCTCGTCCATGGCGTCAGGCAATGCGGGCCACTGGCCGACCCAGGACCGGGTCAGCTCGTCGGCCAGCCAAGGCGGGCTGGAGGCCCGCATCTGGGCGGTGGCCGACGCTAGGCCATCGCGGCGCAGCAATTCCGCGGTGTGCCGCGCGGCCAGGGCGGCCGGCGCGGTGTCTGGTTCGCCCGTCCAGGCCGGCAGGGCGGCGAGCACGGCGACGGCGTGCCCCGGATGGGCGAGCGCCCACGCGGCGGCCACCGCGGCCCCGATGGACACTCCACCGACCGCGATCGGGTCGGCCCGTGCGGCGTTGTCGAGCGCATTGCGGTAGCCGTCGATGAGCCGGTCCGGCTGAGGGGCCGGCGTCACGACGACCGCGCCGACCTCGTGCATCGCGGCGGAAAACGCCCGGTAGACGTAGTCATCGTCAGATCCGGTACCGGGCAGCAGAACCGTCGTGACACCGCGCAGATTGACCGCCATCAGATGATCGTGCACCGTTCACCGACACGACGGCGCGGCGACCCAGCCCCGCGTGGCATATCGGAACCAAGAGGTCTACCGTGGCGTTTGATTGGGTAGATCCATGGTGGATCTGCGGAAGTCAGGAGAGGTCATGGCTACGGCCGAAGGGTATCTGCGCCGGCTCACCCGCCGGTTGACGGAGGACCCGGAGCAACTTGACGTCGAAGAGCTGAGTGACGAAGCGGTCAGTACCGGCGCCCAGAAGGCGATCGACTGTCAACGCGGTCAGGAAGTCACGATGGTCGGCACCCTGCGCAGTGTCGAATGCAATGGCAAGGGCTGCTCGGGTGGTGTCAAGGCCGAACTGTTCGACGGCAGCGACTCGGTGATGCTGGTTTGGCTCGGCCAACGCCGTATCCCAGGTATCGAGTCCGGTCGCACGCTCAAGGTGCACGGCCGCATCGGCAAGCTGGAAAACGGCGCCAAGGCGATTTACAACCCGCATTACGAGATTCAGAAGTGAGTGACCCCGGACCTGAGCCGGGGGACGGAACCAAAGACCCAAGCAGCCCCGCTCGCGGGGCCGCCGTCCTCGAACAGATGGGCGGCATCAGCGGGCTGATCTACTCCTCGCTGCCCGTCGTGGTGTTCGTTCCGGTATCCACGGCGTTCGGGCTGATGCCCGCGATCGGTGCGGCGCTGGGTGTGGCGGCGCTGATCCTGGTGTGGCGGCTGATCCGCCGCGAGTCCATCCAGCCGGCCATCTCCGGTTTCTTCGGCGTCGGGATCAGCGCGCTGATCGCCTACATCGTCGGCGAATCCAAGGGCTACTTCCTGCTCGGCATCTGGATGTCGCTGTTGTGGGCCGTCGTCTTCGCGCTGTCGATCCTCGTTCGTCGTCCCGCGGTCGGCTACATCTGGGGGTGGGTCAACTCCCACGACCGAGACTGGCGCGGCGTGCGCAGGGCCGTTTTGGCGTTCGACCTGGCGACGTTCGTGTGGGTGCTGGTGTTCGCCTCACGCTTCGTTGTCCAGCAACACCTCTACGACTCCGACCAGACGGGATGGCTTGGCGTCGCCCGTATCGCGATGGGCTGGCCGCTCACCGCGGTGGCGGCGCTAGTGACGTATCTGGCCATTCGGGCCGCCCAGCGGGCGGTGCACGCCCACCACGCCCAGGAGACCGGGCCGACCGTCGACGAACCCGGAGGCGTTGCGCAACCCGATGCCCACTGACACCGACACCGACAGGCCGCTGATCGCGGTCGCGGTGTTGGCCTCGTTCGTGGCGTTCCTTGACGGATCGGTGGTCAACCTGGCGCTGCCTGCGATCGGCAGGGAGTTCGGCGGCGGCCTCGCTCTGCAGCAGTGGGTGGTCGACGGCTATCTGCTCACCCTCGGTGCGCTGATTCTGGTCGCAGGCGCCATCTCCGACCAGTTCGGCAGGCTGTTGGTGCTGCGGATGGGCCTTGCCGTCTTCGCGGTGTCGTCACTGCTGTGCGCCCTCGCGCCGACCGGCTGGGTGCTCGTGGCTGCGCGGTGCCTGCAGGGCGTCGGCGCGGCGTTCCTGGTGCCCAGCTCGCTGGCGATGATCAACGCGCGGTTCTCGGGGGCCGCACAGTCCCGCGCGATCGGTACGTGGACGGCGTGGACGGGCACAGCGTTCGTGATCGGCCCGCTGCTCGGCGGCATGCTCGTCGACGCGGTGGGGTGGCGGTGGATCTTCGCGGTCAACGTCGTGCCGCTGGCCGTGACGCTCTACCTGACGACCAGGCTGCCTGCCGGAGAGTTCGCCACGCCGGCGAGCCGGCCAGACGCTGAGGCCCGCTCCGCGAGCATCGACTACGTCGGCGCAGCACTCAACGCGGTGGGCCTCACCTGCGCGGTGTACGCGCTCATCGAGGGGCAGCGGCTGGGCTTCTCGAACACGGCTGTCGTCGTCAGCTTGGTGATCGGCGTTGCCTGCCTGATCGCGTTCCCGTGGTGGGAGCACCGCACCCGTCATCCGATGATGCCGCTGCACATCTTCGCCGCCCGCAATTTCGCGGTGGGCAACCTCGCAACGGTGTTCCTTTACGCCGCGGTCTCGCTCGGCATGTTGATCGTCGCGCTGTTCCTGCAGGAGACCGCGGGACTGTCCGCCACCGAGGCGGGGCTGGCCACGCTGCCGCTCCCTGTGCTGTCGTTCTTCTTGGCCCGCCGATTCGGCACGCTGGCCGGTGTGCACGGGCCGCGGGTGTTCATGGCCGTCGGTCCGCTGATCGCCGCGGCGGGTTACCTGTGGATGCTGATGGCGCGCGCGCCGTTCGATTTCTGGACGCAGATGCTCCCAGGCCTGGTGGTGTTCGGGCTTGGCCTGTCGATGACGGTGTCGCCGTTGACGGCGGCCATTCTTGCCGCGGTCGATCCGGCGCAGAGCGGCATCGGTTCGGCGGTCAACAACGCCGTTTCGAGGATCTCGGGACTGATCGCGATCGCGTGCACCGGTGTGATCATTGGTGGCGCAGTCGATTTCGCGGGTTTTCGGCGAGGAGTGTTGGTGGCGGCGGTGCTGTTCGTCGTCGCGGGCGTCATCTCGGCGGTGGGCGTCCGCAACACGCAGGGCGACATGACCCGGGTGACGGAGGAGACGGCGGCGAGCTGCCACGATCGCGCCACCCCGCCGCCCGCCTACGCGCGTCGCTGAGGACTCAGCTCGACTGCGGATGCAGCAGCAGCTCGCGCAGTTCGTCCTCGACCTCCGCGATGGCCACGAACACCAGCTCGTCGCCGCCTTCGAGTGGCTCGTCGTGCTCGGGCACGATCACCCTTGGCCCGCGCACAATCGTCACCAGCGTGGCGTCGCGGGGCAGTTCGAGCCGCTTGACCGGCTTCCCGCCCCATGGAGTGTCGCCGGGCAGCGTGATCTCGACCAGATTCGCCTGGCCCTTACGGAACGTCATCAGTCGCACCAGATCGCCGACGGCGACCGCCTCCTCGACGAGTGACGCAAGCAAGCGTGGCGTTGACACGGCGACGTCCACGCCCCAACTCTCGTCGAACAGCCACTCGTTGCGCGGGTCGTTGACGCGGGCCACCACACGCCCCACCGCGAACTCGGTCTTGGCCAGCAGGCTGAGCACCACGTTGGCCTTGTCGTCGCCCGTCGCGGCGATCACGACGTCGAACTCCTCGAGCTTCACCGACTCGAGCAGGGTCAGCTCGCACGCGTCGCCCAAGCGCCAGTGCGCGGCGGGGATGGCGTCGACGTCGATGTGGTCGGGGTTGCGCTCCAGCAGCGTGACGTCGTGGTTCTCAACGAGCTCGCGGGCGATGGACCGGCCGACAGCCCCGGCCCCGGCAATCGCGACCTTCATACGCTCTCGATGTCCTCGCTCGGCGGCAGCGCCGCAATGGCCAGGGCTTCGGCGATGTGTCCGGCGATCGCCGCCATGTACACCTGATCGCCGGACTGGATGACGGTTTTCGGGTCCGGCAGATGGCCGGCGCCGAACCGGATGAGGAATGCCACCCGCGCGCCGGTCGCGGCCTCCAGATCGGTGATTCGGTGGCCCATCCAGGCCTCGTGCAGTGCCAGCTCGGTCACGCCGACGTTGCCGGTCGGGTCACGCCACTTGGTGGTCTCTGTCTCCCTGGTGAGCACGTTCAGCAGCCGGTCGGTCGTCCACGGCACGGTGGC
>JAVXWV010000073.1:0-3730 GCA_032230775.1 Mycobacterium sp.
CAGGCGGCGAGCCTGCTCGATATCGAGCTGGAAACCGGCCGCACGCACCAGATCCGGGTGCACTTCGCCGCGCTGCATCATCCCTGCGCAGGCGACCTGACATATGGCGCCGATCCGACCCTTGCGAAAAAGCTTGGGCTGGAGCGTCAATGGCTGCACGCGAGGTCGCTCGCGTTCGCCCATCCCGCCGACGGCAGGCGCGTCGAGATCACCAGTCCCTATCCTGCCGACCTGCAGCACGCGCTGGACGTGCTGCGAAACCACGAACTGTGAGCGACTTCGGAGGGCAGGAGCGAAGCGACTCGGGAAAAGACACACGTCGATCCGGATTGCTGTTTGGCGTAGGCGCGTACGCATCGTGGGGCCTGTTTCCCGCGTTCTTCCCGCTGCTGAAGCCTGCGAGCGCATTCGAAATCCTGGCGCACCGGATCGTGTGGTGCTTCGTGCTGATGGTCGTGGTCATCGCGGTGGTGCGCAGGCTCGGCGATATTCGCGCGATCGCACCGCGAACCTGGCTGTTGTTGACGTTTGCGTCGGCCCTGATCTCCGTCAACTGGGTCATCTACATCTATGCGGTCAACAACGGTCACGTGGTGGACGCCGCGCTCGGCTATTTCATAAACCCGCTGGTGACAGTGGCGCTTGGGTTGCTGGTCTTCCGCGAGCGGCTCAACCGCGCGCAGTTCGCGGCCCTGGCCATCGCGGTGATCGCCGTGGTTGTGCTCACCGTGGAGGTCGGTTCCCCACCGATCATCGGCATCGGGCTGGCGCTGTCGTTCGGCTTATACGGGGCGGTGAAGAAGGTGGTGCCGACGGATCCGAGGGTCAGTGTGGGCGTCGAGGCTGCGGTAGCGGCGCCCTTTGCGTTGGCCTACATCGTGGCGTTGCAGGCGACCGGCGACGGGACGTTCACCAGCCACGGTTCGGGCCATGTCGCGTTGATGGTGCTGTCGGGCGTGCTCACGGCATTGCCGCTGCTGCTATTCGCGGCGGCCGCCCAGCGGTTGCCCATGGTGACGATGGGTCTGCTTTTCTACCTGACGCCGGCCATGCAGCTCACCTGGGGCGTGGTCGTCGGGCATGAGCCGATGCCCGCTGCGCGGTGGCTGGGCTTCGCGCTGATCTGGCTGGCGCTCGCGGTGTTTAGTGCCGACGCGTTTCGGCGGGGTCGTGTCGATCGGGGGGCGCTCGAAACGTCATCCCGGTGACACCATCGCCTCAGAAAGGAATCGAGTCATGCGGTACTGCCTGTTGATGCACTACCAGGAGGGGCCCGACGCGGGTTTGACCGAGGAGGACATGGCGCCTGCAATGGCGGCCTTCCAGCAATATGCCGACGACCTGTCGGCCGCCGGAGTGCTGATCGGCACCGAGGTGCTCGAATCCGTCGTGGCCACCACCACCGTCACCGCCCGCAATGGCATTCCCGAGGTCCAGGACGGGCCCTTCGCTGACACCAAGGAGAAGCTGGGCGGCATCTTCGTCATCGAGGTCGACAACCTCGACGAGGCACTGAAATGGGCGCAACGCAACCCCGCCAACGGCTGGGGTTCGATCGAAATCCGCCCGGTGGCGCGGACATACGCCGCTGAACGCGGGTGGTATGTCCCGTAACCGCGGATGAGCCGCTTGCGCGAAGACCATGATGCTGTACGGGACCGGGTGGCCCAGGTCGCCCGGGACTCGTACGGCAGACTGCTGGCCGTCCTCGCTGCGCCGACACGCGATATCGCCGCCGCCGAGGACGCGCTCGCCGATGCTCTGGAACGCGCGCTGGCCCGCTGGCCCGACGACGGCATACCCGTCAATCCCGAAGGCTGGCTGCTCACCGTTGCGCGCAACCGATTACGTGATGTATGGAAGTCGTCCGGCTACCGGATGACCGATCCGCTAGACGAAATCAATTATGTTGCACCATCTTTGGAAGATGATATGCCCGCCATTCCCGACCGTCGGCTTGAGCTGATGCTGGTCTGTGCTCATCCGGCGATCGCGCCGAACATCCGTACCCCGTTGATGCTGCAGTCGGTGCTTGGCGTTGAGGCCGCCGCGATTGCCAGCGCCTTCGCCGTCGAACCGTCGGCCATGGCGCAGCGGCTGGTGCGGGCCAAGAAGCGCATCCGCGATACAGGAATTCCGTTTGTGCTGCCCGAGCGCCACGACCTCGCTGAGCGGCTGCCCGCGGTGCTGGAGGCCGTCTACGGCGCCTACGCGATCGATTGGCAGCTCGCTCCGCAGGGCGCGGCGATCGAATCGCTGTCCGCCGAAGCGCTGCACCTGGCGCTGGTGCTGGCCGAGCTGCTGCCCGACGAGCCAGAGGTGCTCGGCCTTGGCGCGCTGGTGTGTCTGTCGGAGGCGCGCAGGCCGGCAAGGCGCACCGCCGACGGCGGCTTCGTCCCACTCGGCGAGCAGGACTCCAAGCTGTGGGACGAGGTGCTGGTTGCGCGCGGTGAGGCGTTGCTGCGCCGCGCCCACGGCCACAGCAGGCCTGGCCGCTTTCAGTACGAGGCCGCGATCCAGTCGGCCCATTGCGCCAAGGCTAAGCAGGGCAAGGTAGACCTGGGCGCGCTGCAAAGACTGCACCGCGCCCTGTTGCGGGTGGCGCCGTCACTCGGGGCGGCGGTGGCCGCGGCTGCTGTCGACGGTGAGATCGACGGGCCGGACGCGGGGCTTCGTGCTCTGGACGCAATCACGGACCCGGCCGTCGAGCGATTTCAGCCGGCCTTGACGACGCGGGCGCATCTGCTGTCCGAAGCCGGGCGGGCCGCCGAGGCCGTGGACGCCTACCGTCGCGCCATCGAATTGACCGCTGACCCCGGGGTGGCCGACTATCTTTTGCGGTGTTTGCGTTTCGCAACCAGTTGACCTGCTGCTAGCTGTGCCATAGCGTTTGCCCGTGGCGAATAACGTCGACCCCTTGCCCGTCGGCCGACGACGGGGCCGACCGGTGGGGTCCGACTCGGCCGAGACTCGGGCGCGCATTCTTCGCGCCGCGCGCGAAGTGATAACCGAACGCGGCTACGAAGCGGCCAATTTTCAGGCCATCGCCTCGCGTGCCGGCCTGAGCCGCCCGACTATGCACTACTACTTCCACACTCGCGAAGACATCCACGAATGCCTCGTGGCGGAGGCGTATTCGATTGTCGCCGACTGCATTGCGCAAGCAAAACGCGAAGATACCCTCCTGAAACAGCTGTCGACATTCGTGATGGGTACAAATCGATCGGGGTTCGCGGAGCGGTCGATGTTGCAGTTCATCATCGCCGCCCGGCTGGCATCCCACCGGAGTCCGAGCCTGCGTGGCAGCCCGGCGCCCGTGGTCTCCGCCGTTCAGGAGTTCTACGGGTGGATGGTCGAAGATGCGATCGCGCGAGGAGAGATTCCAGACGACACCGATCCGGCGGCAGTGGTGAACATGCTGCTGGCGATGTTCTTGGGAATGGGCTTCTACGCAGGATTCATTGTCGATTCAGACGACATGGCGGTGATTGCCAAGCAACTCCACCACATGATGACGCGTGGATTGCTGGGCTGTCGCCAAACGGGACCGCCGCTCACCATCACGCTGCGCGCGCCCGCGCCTGCGGCAGCCGCCATCGGCGATATCGTTCCCGTGTGGCCGGGACTGACAGGATGACGATACCTACCGCAGGCCAGCGATTTGTAGAATCGGCCAGTTGTTTCACGGGAAAGAACTCTTTTTAGAGGGAAACACCCGATTCCTCGCCGT
>JAVXWV010000602.1:0-2891 GCA_032230775.1 Mycobacterium sp.
TGCAGGTTGGCGACGGCGTACATCCACGCCGTGCCGTCGGTGTTCGCATTGCCGATCAGGGTGTCGTGCGCACCCGGCAACGTGGCCAGGTAGGCCCACGCCTGTAAGTCCTTGGCGTCGACGAGCACCTTGTCGTACTTCTCGCCGAACAGGAACTGTGCCCGCGGCAGATAAGCGATGCCGATGCCAACGCTCACGGCCACGCATATGGCGGCGGTGGCCGCATGCCAGGCTCGCGGACTGCCCTTGCCGACCAGACGGCGCGCGCCGGCGCACGCGGCCGACGCCAACGTGAACACGGCGATGCCGACCGCGGTGGTGAGCAGCATCGTGACCACCCCCGACAGCCGCCGCGGGTCGCTGTAGAACAGATCGCTGAACTTTCCGGTGAGCGCGCCGATCAGGCCGCCGAACGGCGCCGACGAATGCACGATCGAAACCACCAGCAGCAGCCACACCGCCAATGGCCACCAGGCCCGGCGCACCAGCAGGATCACCGCACCGATGGCAGCCAGGATGATGAGCACCCATTGGATCGGGAAGTCGTTGAGGTGACGGGTGTGCTGCACCATCGCGTCGATCAGGCCGCGCTTCTTGCCCTGGTGCGTGACGAACGCATGCCCGACGATGATCTCGGCCTGCTGCAACACCCCGAGGAACTGAGGCAGCAGTAGCAGCACTGTCGGAATTCCGATGAGCAACAAGTTGACGAAGTCGGCGATTCGGCCACGGACGGGCCGCCACAGCGCGTCGACCAGCCACCACGCCGCGACGAAGAGCACGACGACCACGCCGCCGGTGATGTGCACCGAGAACACCCCAACCAGCGCGAGCACTGCAAGCGGGATGCGGTCGCGGTGTCGCAGCGCTGACACGACAAGCGCCATGGTCGGCACGGCGACGCCGTAGGCGGCCAGGTTGGGCATCGAGGCGGTGTCGAACTCGATGTAGGGGATGGCGGTGAACGAAGCCGAAAGCGCGGCCGCGGTGGCCGCCGCGCCTGCCGTGCGCCACTCATCGGTTCTGGTGCGCAACACCTGCCACGTCAGCGTCGCCGCGCTGACCGGGAACAGCCAGATCGAGACCGCCAGTGAGTTCAGCGTGTACGCGGTGGTCGGCGCGGCGCCGCTGAGCTGACTGAACACCGATGCCAGCGCGTGAAAGGTCGACGGGTAGTACAGAGCTTCGTGGGTCTCGACGTTGCGCAACTCGCCCATGTGGGTCGGCGACGCCTGGCCGGTGTCGAGGATGAAGCGAACCGTGTTGGCGTGCCACACCGAATCCCAGTTACTCGGGATGGATTGCCAATTTGGCATCCCGCGAAGCGCTGCCAGACCGATCAGCAAGGCGCCCAACAGGACACCTGCCGCCACCACCAGCGCCGGGCCACGTCCCACCGCTCGGGCCTCGGCGTCGACGTCGCGAAACCTGGCGAGCGCGAACCGCAAACACAGGGCAACTCCGGACACGATCGCCAGAGCAAACAGGGCCGTCCACGCGTTCCACGGGACACCAAGTGCGCCAAAGGGAACGATGGCCAACGCCACTATGCCGTAGGTCAGGGCAGGTCCGACCGCAATAGCGGTGGGCCAAGTTAGCCGACCGATACGCGCGACAATTGCCCCGGGGATCACTAGCAAAAACAGTGCAAGTAGCACTCCGTACCCCAGGCTCACTGGACTAGTATGGCTGCCCAGGTGACCCGGTCCGGGCGCGGCACAGGCGGCGACAGGGCACAGCCGGGCATCCGCCGAGATCGTGTCTGTTTGTGAAATCACAAACGCTCTAAGGTGGGCTGGCATGGCATACGACGTCGCCCGGGTGCGCGGTCTGCACCCGTCTTTGGGCGATGGTTGGGTTCACTTCGACGCGCAGAACGGCATGCTGCTCCCCGATGCCGTCGGCAGAGCGGTTTCGACCGCATTCCGGGGGTCGATGCCGACGCCTGTCGGACCCCATCCGTCCGCGCAGCGGAGCGCCG
The DNA here is from genome assembly GCA_032230775.1 of Mycobacterium sp. GTDB lineage: Bacteria > Actinomycetota > Actinomycetes > Mycobacteriales > Mycobacteriaceae > Mycobacterium. The sequence continues at coordinate 1,982 of JAVXWV010000602.1, forward strand.
CAGTGCTGGAGGCGGCGCGCCAGGCGGTGGCCGATCTGGCCAACGCCGATCCGCGGGGCGTGGTGCTCGGTGCAGACCGCGCGGTGCTGCTGACGTCGCTGGCGGACGCGTCGTCGTCGCGGGTCGGCCTCGGCTATGAGGTGGTGGTGACCCGACTCGACGACGAGGCGAACATCGCACCATGGCTGCGCGCGGCGAATCGCTATGGCGCCAAGGTGAAGTGGGCCGAGGTCGACATCGAGACCGGTGAGCTGCCCGCCTGGCAGTGGGAAAGTCTGATCACCCGCCCGACGCGTTTGGTCGCAATCAGCTCTGCCTCATCGACGTTGGGTACCGTCACCGATCTCCGGGCGGTGACCAAACTGGTGCATGACGTCGGCGGGCTGGTGGTCGTCGATCACTCCGCGGCCGCGCCGTACCGGCTGATCGACGTCGACGAGATCGACGCCGACGTGGTTGCCGTGAACGCGATGGCATGGGGTGGCCCGCCGATTGGCGCGCTGGTTTTCCGGGATCCGTCGATGCTCGACTCGTTCGGCTCCGTTTCACTGAACCCGTATGCGACCGGACCCGCGCGACTCGAGGTGGGTGCGCACCAATTCGGCCTGCTCGCAGGCGTCGTGGCCAGCATCGAATACCTGGCGGGACTCGATGAGTCGGCGCACGGATCACGGCGCGAAAGACTCTCGGTATCAATGCAATCGGCGTCGGCGTACGTGAACCGCGTGTTCGACTACCTGCTGATGTCGCTGCGTTCCCTTTCCGCGGTGATGGTGATCGGCCGGCCCGAGACACACATCCCCGTGCTGAGTTTCGCGGTCAGCGACGTGCCCGCCGAGCGGGTGGTGCAACGCCTTGCCGACAACGGCATCCTGGCGATCTCCAACGTCAGCTCGCGCGTGCTAGATGT
>JAVXWV010000642.1:0-7597 GCA_032230775.1 Mycobacterium sp.
CAGCTCTTCAGGCCGATGGTCGGCGCGCAGCGCTGGATCGCGGCCGGGCTGTTCGACGACGCGGTGCGCGAGAAGGCAGGCATGCGGTGGACACCCGGCGACGAGGCGCTGCTGCGAATATTCGGGAAGCTCGTCGAAATGGCGTTCGTCGTCGTGCCAGACGAGATCCGGCTTCATCCGCGCGCGCTCGCCGCCTACCGTCGCGCCAACGGCCGCGTGCCCGAGGACGCCCCGCTGGTCGAGGCACCCGCGTTCATGTCGCCGCCGCGCGATCGGCGCGACCTGCCGATGCACTACGTCCCGCCGCGCAAGACACTGCTCGATCGGGCCGGCTCCCTTGTGCACACCACGTTCTCTTTGGCGGGCCTGCGCCCGGCACGCGGACGCGGTAAGGCAGCCTGAACGCATGCTCGAGTGGTCTGATGTCGATATCGCCGTGCGCGATGCTGTGCGCGAGTTCGTCGAAAAGGAAGTCCGCCCGCACGTCGACGCGCTGGAAAGCGGCGAGATGGAGCCCTACCCCATCATCCGCAAGCTGTTCATGACGTTCGGTATCGCGGATATGGCGCGCGATTCGCTCAACAAGCGGTTTGCCCGGCTGCGGGATGGCGGCCAACCCTCTGAAAAGAAATCATCTGGTGGCATGTTCGGTGGCGACGGCGCCTCGGCAGGCATGGGTTTCGTCGTGGTCAGCGAGCTGTGCCGGGTGTCCATGGGCGTCGTCACCGGGATGGGCGTCAGCCTGGGGCTGACGGTGCCGACCATCCAGGGTCGCGGCACGCTCGCGCAGCAAGAGCGTTGGCTGCCGGATCTGGTCACCTACGACAAGGTCGGCGCGTGGGCGATCACCGAGCCGGACTCCGGATCGGACGCGTTCGGCGGCATGAAGTCCTACGTAGTGCGCGACGGCTCAGGAAATGGGGACTACATCCTCAACGGGCAGAAGACCTTCATCACCAACGGGCCAGACGCGGATGTGGTGGTGGTCTACGCGAAGCTCATAGAAGATGAGGCGGGCGACTCCTCTTCAGAACCACGCGATCGCAAGGTGCTGACCTTTGTGCTGGACCGCGGCATGGAAGGCTTCGTGCAGTCAAAGCCGCTCCGCAAGATGGGCATTCACAGTTCACGAACCGGCGAGCTGTTCTTCAGCAACGTGCGGCTGGGACGCGACCGGCTACTCGGCGAGACGGAGGACAACGCCGCGGGTGACGGGCGGGAAAGCGCACGGTCGAGCTTCTCAACCGAGCGCATCGGGGTGGCGGCGATGGCGCTCGGTGTCATCGAGGAATGCCTGCGGCTGTGTGTCGACTACGCCAAGAGCCGCAAGCTGTGGGGCCAGGAGATCGGGCAGTTCCAGCTGATCCAGCTCAAGCTGGCCAACATGGAACTAGCCCGAATAAACGTGCGCAACATGCTGTTTCGCGTCATTGAGGCGATGCAGACGGGTAAGCAGATCTCGCTGCCTGAGGCATCGGCGATCAAATGGTACTGCTCGCAGGCCGCCACCGACGTCGCGATGGACGCGGTGCAGCTTTTCGGCGGCAACGGCTACATGACCGAGTACCGGGTGGAGCAGCTTGCCCGCGACGCCAAGTCGCTGATGATCTACGCAGGCAGCAACGAGGTGCAGATCACGCACGTCGCCAGGGGGCTGCTCAGCGACTAGCCTGATCTCCACGGCTACCGTAGGAGCGCCAAGTGGACCTCAGCAGCAATACCGCGTTGATCACCGGCTCCAGCGGCGGTATCGGTGAGGAGTTCGCTGTCCAGCTTGCCCAGCGCGGGGTGAATCTCGTCCTGGTTGCACGTCGCGCTGACAAGCTCGAAGAGTTGCGCAAAATACTGCTCGAGCGGCACCAGGCCCTCGTCGTCGACGTCGTCACCGCCGACCTCGCCACCCCGGGCTCAGGGGCGGAGCTCGCAGCGAAGGTCGGCGACCTCGGTCGGCGGATCGACATTCTGGTTAACAACGCAGGCATTGGTCTGCACGGAAAGTTCGTCGGCCAGGATCCCGCCGCCAACGCCGGGCAGATCCAGTTGAATTGCGGAACTCTGACCGACCTCACGGCGCATTTTCTGCCACCGATGACCGCGGCGGGACACGGTGTTGTCATCAACGTCGCGTCCACTGCCAGCTTTCAACCGACCCCTGGCATGGCGGTCTACGGTGCCACCAAAGCCTTCGTGCTGTCGTTCACCGAGGCACTCTGGCAGGAGTGCAAGGGAACCGGGGTGCGGGTGATGGCGTTGTGTCCCGGCGCGACGGAGACGGAGTTCTTCGCGCGCACCGGTGAGGAGTTCCTCACCGACGGCAGGCAGACGCCCAAGCAGGTGGTTGACACGGCCATGGCCGCGCTCGACAAGTCCACTCCGACAATCGTTTCCGGGTGGCGAAACGCCTTACTGTCGACTGGATACCGGTTCATGCCCCGCAGCGTGATGGTCCAGATCTCCGAACAGCTGCTCAAGGCCAACTAGCCTGCGCGGCGGTGCGCCCGCGCGCTCTGATACAGGCAGATCGACGCGGCGGACGCCACATTGAGGCTCTCGGCGCTACCCGGCATCGGGATGTGCACCCGCGCATCCGCCGACGCCGCGACGTCCGGCGCGAGTCCGTGTGATTCCGGCCCGAACAGCCATGCGGTCGGCTGGGACAACTCGACGTCGTCAAGCGACACCTCGCCGTCGACCGTCGTCGCCAGCACCCGAAGGCCCGAGTCCAGCAGTGCCGCAACCGCGCCAGCGGTGTCGGCCTCAGCCACCACCGGGATCGAGAAGATGCTGCCCGCCGACGCCCGTAGGCATTTTCCGTTGTAGGGATCGACGCTGTGCCCGGCCAACACCACGGCGTCGGCGCCCATCGCATCGGCGATGCGGATCAGCGTGCCCGCGTTGCCAGGTTCGGAGATCTCCACCGCAACTGCCACCAGCCGCGGCGACGCGGCGAGCACATCATCGAGATCGGTATCGGGCACCGAACACACCGCCACCAGTCCGACCGGAGTCACCGTGTCCGACAAAGCCTTTGCGGCGCGTTCGGTCACATGATGCACCGGGACATCGGCCAGCATGCCGCCGAAGCGGGCCATCGCGGCTTCGGTCACGAAGACCTCGGATACGAGTCCGCGCCGCAACGCTGCCTCGACGAGATTGGGTCCCTCGGCGAGAAAGCATGCGGCGCGGCGTCGTCCGATGTGGCGGTGCAGCTTGACCGCCGCCGCCACCCGGTCAGAGCGTTCGGTGAGCGTCAGGCAGCCTCGCCCGACGGCGCATTCACATCGGAGGGCAGCGCGCCCTTGGCGACCTCCACCAGCGCGGTGAAGGCGGCAGGGTCGCTGACGGCGATCTCGGCGAGGTTCTTGCGGTCCACCTCGACGCCAGCTGCCTTCAAGCCCTGGATGAGCCGGTTGTACGTGATGTCGTTGGCGCGGGCCGCGGCGTTGATCCTGGAGATCCACAGCTTACGGAACTCGCCCTTGCGGGCGCGCCGGTCGCGGTAGGCATAGGTCAATGAATGCAGCTGCTGCTCTTTAGCTTTGCGATACAGCCGCGACCGCTGACCGCGGTAGCCCTTGGATGCCTTGAGTACTGTGCGCCGCTTTTTTTGAGCGTTGACTGCGCGCTTTACGCGTGCCATGAGAGTGTTCCTATTCGTTCTGGTCGTACGGTCTTAGGCCTGATCAGCCGTTCAGGAGCTTGTTGACGCGCTTGCGGTCGTTGGCCGCCACCTCGGTGCGACCATCGAGCCGCCGGGTGCGCTTGGTCGGCTTGTGCTCGAGCAAGTGCCGACGGTTGGCCTTCTGGCGCACGATCTTGCCGGTTCCGGTGCGCCGGAACCGCTTCGAAGCGCCACTATGGGTCTTCGCCTTTGGCATTGATGTCCTCTAGTTCTGTGATGTATCGGTCTGCGATACGTCTTGGTCTTCGGTTGGCGCCGCCGCCGCTGGGGCCGGGGCGGGTTCTACCCGTCGAGCCGGCGGTGCGTCGGCGTCGTGCGCGGCCTTGGCGCGAGTCTTCGCGCCGCGGTGCGGTGCCAGCACCATCGTCATGTTGCGGCCGTCCTGCTTGGCGGACGTCTCGATAAAGCCGTAGTCGGCGACGTCGGCTCCCAGCTTTTGCAACAGTCGGTAGCCCAACTCGGGCCGGGACTGCTCACGCCCGCGGAACATGATCGTGACCTTGACCTTCGACCCGGCCTCGAGGAAGCGGACGACGTGCCCCTTCTTCGTCTCGTAGTCGTGCGGGTCGATCTTGGGTCGGAGCTTCTGTTCCTTGACGACGGTCTGTTGCTGGTTCTTGCGAGACTCGCGCGCCTTCTGAGCCGTCTCGTACTTGTACTTGCCGTAGTCCATGATCTTGCAAACCGGCGGTTTGGCGTCTGGAGCCACTTCCACAAGGTCGAGATCGGCGTCCGCGGCCACGCGGAGGGCGTCTTCGATGCGCACAATGCCTACTTGCTCACCACCTGGTCCGATCAGGCGGACTTCGGGTACGCGGATGCGCTCGTTGACGCGGGTCTCAGTGCTGATGGGGCCTCCTATGTTGTCCTCTAGGAACCCCACACCATCAGCGCTCTGCTCAAACGAGCAGAAAAACCCTGCTCAAAGCAGGGCCCATAGCCGACCAGGACAGGCATCGCAATGCCTGTGACCGGACCGCTGCACCGTTATGGTTAGCGGTGGGAGTGGGACTCCACTTGCTGTCCCTGACGTATGCCGGGACGGTCGCGCATGCGAGTCTAGCAGGCTTGACGTCCTCCCCTGGCTGAGACCAGGGGATTCCAACTCCACCAACCACAGATGCGGCAGGAGCGCAGAGTTGAGGTTCACGGTTCGCAGACCGGCTAGCGCCGACAAGTCACCGAAAGGAGAGCGGGTGTTTCAACCCTCGACCAAAGCCAAGGGTTTCCACGCCGCGACGACACGATGACCGAGATTCCTGCACCGGCTGAATCGGCGGCCGAGCCAACTGCCCGCGAGCTGGCCGATATTCCTGCGGTGGAGGTGATCACCCGGTCGGCCGTGATGCTGATGAGCGCCGCCGCCGAGAAGCTGGGCCTCTCAGCTGAGGACCCCGACGAAAGCCCGCACCGTGATCTCGACGAGGCGCGCCGGCTGATCACCGCACTGGCCGGGTTGGTCACCGCCTCGGCCGAGTATCTGGGACCGCACGCGGGTCCGGTGCGCGACGGGCTGAAGACACTGCAGTTGGCGTTCCGCGAAGCCAGCGCGGCACCCGACGAACCCGGGCAAGGCCCAGGCGAGAAGTACACCGGGCCGGTCTGGTAGCCAGTCACACCCATTTCCAGGGTTAAGCGAATATCCTCGCGGCCTATGACCGTCACGCGTCCATCCACGACCCGAGCGCGTTCCCGGTACTGGTGGGTGCCGGCGGCGTCCGGCTGGACGGTCGGCGTCATCGCCACGCTGTCTCTGATCGCGAGCGTCTCGCCGGGCATCCGGTGGCTCCTCAAGGAGCCGCGTGAGTTCGTCAACGACTACATCTTCAACTTCCCAGACACCAGCTTCGCGTGGGCCTTTGTGTTGGCCCTGCTGGCGGCTGCCCTTGCGGCCCGCAAGCGCATCGCCTGGTGGATCCTGGTCGGCTACATGATCGCTGCGACCGCGTGGAACATCGGCGGCCTCATCACCAGCCCAAAGGTGGTGATGGACGACATCGGCGAAGTTATCGGGCTCGTCTTCCACGTCGCGGCGATCCTGGTCCTCGTGCTGGCCCGCAAGCAGTTCTGGGCGAAGGTACGCCGCGCAGCGCTGGTCAAGGCGGTCGCCACGCTGATCGCAAGCATGGCGGTCGGCACGCTCATCGGGTGGGCGCTGCTTGAGTTGTTCCCCGGCACACTGGCCAGGGAAGACCGGTTTCTCTACGCACTGAACCGGGTGAGCGCGTTCGCGGGCGCCGCGTCTGATTCGTTCTCCGGGCATCCGCACGTGTTCATCAACGCACTGCTGGGCCTGTTCGGCGCACTCGCACTGATGGTGACCGCGATCGTGCTGTTCCGATCGCAGCGCGCCGACAACGCGTTGACCGGCGAGGACGAATCCGCGATCCGTGGTCTGCTGGAGCTGTTCGGCAAGAACGACTCGCTGGGCTATTTCGCCACCCGCCGAGACAAGGCGGTGGTGTTCGCGCCCAACGGCCGGGCGGCGATCACCTATCGCGTCGAAGTCGGAGTGTGTTTGGCCAGCGGCGACCCGGTCGGCGACCCGAAGGCGTGGCAGCAGGCCATTGCGGCGTGGCTGGCGCTGTGCCAAACCTACGGCTGGGCACCAGGGGTGATGGGCGCCAGCTCGACGGGGGCTGAGGCCTTCCGCCAGGCCGGCCTCAACGCCTTGAAACTCGGCGACGAGGCGATCCTGTATCCGGACACCTTCCGGCTGTCTGGACCCGATATGCGCGCGGTGCGGCAGGCGGTGACGCGGGCGAAGCGGGCAGGCGCAGCCGTTCGGATCCGGCGACACCGTGATCTCGGCACCGAAGAGATGGCCCAGATGACCGCTCGGGCCGACGCCTGGAGGGACACCGAAACCGAGCGCGGCTTCTCGATGGCGCTGGGCAGGCTCGGCGACCCCGCCGACGGCGACTGCCTTCTGGTCGAAGCGGTGCAAAGCGTTTCAGGAAAAGATGAAGTCGTCGCGATGCTGTCGCTGGTCCCGTGGGGCGCTAACGGCGCTTCGCTCGACCTGATGCGCCGTTCCCCCCAATCCCCAAACGGCTCAATCGAACTGATGGTCAGCGAGCTCTGCTTACAGTCCGAAGACATTGGCGTGAACCGGATTTCGCTGAACTTCGCGATGTTCCGGACTGCTTTCGAGCAAGGCGCACAGCTCGGCGCAGGCCCGATTGCCCGGTTGTGGCGCGGCCTTCTCGTGTTCTTCTCACGCTGGTGGCAGTTGGAAACGCTGTACCGCTCGAACATGAAGTACCAGCCCCAATGGGTGCCGCGGTATGCGTGCTACGAGGACGCCCGCCTCGTCCCGCGCGTCGGCGTCGCCTCGGTGATCGCCGAAGGCTTTCTGGTGCTGCCGTTTTCTCGGCGGAACGAACAGGCGCACACCGGACATCACATCTCGGCGCCGGAGAATCTGGTCGCAACGGGTTTGTTGCGCCACGACGGCAGCGCACCCGATCTCGGCGAGCTGCAGGCCGACCTGCCAGAGGCCGATGAGCAGACGCGCTTGCCGGAGCAGGTGCGCGTGCGGATGGCCAAGCTCAAAGCGTTGCAGGACAGCGGCGTCGACGCCTATCCGGTCGGCGAGGAGCCGAGCCACACCGTCGCGCAGGCGGTCGACGCGGGCGACGACGAGGACGTGACTGTGTCCGGGCGGGTAATGCGTATCCGCGACTACGGCGGCGTGCTGTTCGCCCAACTGCGCGACTGGTCCGGCGAAGTTCAACTGCTGCTTGATAATTCGCTGCTCAACAAGGGCACGGTTGCGGACTTCACCAGCGCACTCGATCTCGGCGACCTGATCGAGGTGAGCGGATCGATGGGCCGCAGCAAGAAGGGCACCCGGTCCCTGATCGTGCGCGGATGGCGGTTGATCGGCAAGTGCCTGCGCCCGCTGCCCGACAA
>JAVXWV010000646.1:0-5324 GCA_032230775.1 Mycobacterium sp.
GCCACACCGACCGGTCGGTGGCCGATATCTGCGTGATGGTCGGCTTGCAGAGCGTCGGGTCCTTCACCACCAGCTTCGCCAGGGTGTACGGGTTGCCGCCGGCCGCCTACCGCGCCAGCATGCCGCCGGCAGCGATATACGCCCGGATACCGAGTTGCATCCTCAAACGCGACACCCGTCCGCCCGCCGACACCAGGGTTCCCAAGACAGCACATGGGGAGAAGACGGGCGGCGGGAGCCGGCCGTAGCGTCGTGCCCATGATGAAAATCGCAAGCGCCCACTTGTGGGTCCACGACCAGGAAGTCGCACTGAAGTACTGGACCGAGAAGGTCGGAATGGAAGTGCGCCAAGATGTTTCGCTTCCAGACTTCGACGACACCTTCCGCTGGTTGACGATCGGCCCACCCGGCCAGGACGACGTGTCGATCGTGCTGATGGCGGTGCCTGGCGAGCCGGTGATGGACGAGGCCACGCGCAAACAGGTGATGGACCTGACCGCCAAGGGATTCGCGGGCACGGTGTTTCTCACGACGGAGAACTGTCAGGCGTCCTATGAGGAACTGAAGGCCCGCGGAGTTGAGTTCACCGAGGAGCCCCACCAGATGCCGTATGGGATCGACTCCGGGTTCCGTGATCCGTCCGGCAACAGTGTGAGACTCACCCAATTGGCGGAGATTCCGGCGAATACTGGGTAGGTGCGAACTTCCACCGCTGCGGTCGGCTCGGCGGCCTTCTTCGTGGTGGCCCCTGGCACGTTCGTTGGGCTGGGCCCCTGGTTGATCACCCATTGGGTGATCCCGGGGTCCAGCCCACCATTACGCGTGGTCCTCGGTGTCCTGCTGATCGTGTTGGGTTTGATCCCACCGGTGCACGCGTTCATCCAGTTCGCCAAGGCAGGCGGGACACCGATGCCCGTCGCGCCGACCGAGCGGCTGGTGGTCACCGGTTTCAATCGATTCGTGCGCAACCCGATGTACGTCGGATTGCTCACCGCGATCCTCGGCCAGGCGCTGCTGTTCGACAGCATCTGGCTGGTCCTTTACGCCGTGATCGGATGGATTGTCACTGCATCCTTCGTGCATTGGTACGAGGAACCGACCCTGGTTCGCACGTACGGAGACCAGTACGAGGAATACCGCCGCAACGTGCCTGCCTGGACTCCGCGCCTGACGCCGTGGGCGCCGCCGGTGGCTACCAAATAGCCACACCGGCAGTTTCGGCAGCTCTTACGCCATATCCTTGGCCCATCATGGGTTGCCGGGTGTGCGGGGCGGAACCCCGGGAGAACGCGCGTTTCTGTGATGCGTGCGGCAGCCCGATGGGCGATGGGCAGCCTGCGGAGTACAAGCAGGTGACGATCCTGTTCGCCGATGTCGTGCATTCCATGGACATCGCGGCGGCAGTCGGCGCAGAACGGTTGCGCGAGATCATGGCCGAGGTGTTCAACCGCTCTGGAGCCGTCGTGCAACGGTATGGCGGGACGGTCGACAAGTTCACCGGCGACGGCATCATGGCGGTGTTCGGTGCGCCAACCGCGTTGGAAGACCATGCGGTCCGGGCATGTTTGGCGGCGTCTGCGGTGCAAACGGAGATACAGCAGCTCGCGACGAAGGTGGAGCGCCGCGACGGCGTGGCACTGCAACTGCGGGTGGGTCTGAACTCGGGTGAAGTGATCGCCGGCGAGATCGGTTCGGGCCCTTCCGGATACACCACCGTCGGTGAGCAGGTCGGAATGGCGCAGCGGATGGAGTCGGTGGCGCCGCCCGGCGGAGTCATGCTCAGTGAGTCCACCGCCCGGCTCGCCGCCCGGGCCGTCGAGCTCGGCGAACGAGAGATGGTCCACATCAAGGGCGCCGAGCATCCGGTGCCTGCGCATCGCCTGCTGGGCATCGCGCACGCCCAAGAACGAACGAGCCGCCGCGAATCGACTTTCGTTGGGCGGCAGAGGGAATTGAGCGCCCTGAACGGAATCCTGGAACGGTCCGTCAGTGGTACCGGAAGTGTGGTCGGCATCGTTGGTCCCCCAGGGATCGGCAAGAGCCGGATCGTGGCCGAGGTGGTGGACATCGCGCGCGGCCGCGCTATCGAGGTGTTCTCCACATATTGCGAGTCCCACACCAAAGAGGTGCCGTTCCATGCGGTGGCAAGGCTGCTCCGGTCGGCGTTCGGGGTGGACGAGCTCGACGACGAGTCTGTGGCGCGGACGCGGGTACGGGCCCAAATCCCTGGGGCCGACAGCGCCGATCTCGTGTTGCTTGACGACGTGCTCGGCATCAGCGACCCTGCGGTCGATCTGCCCGACATCGCCTCCGATGCGCGCCGACGACGGCTGACGGCATTGGTCAACTCGGCCTCACTGGCGAGACCGTCGCCGCGCGTGTATGTCATTGAGGACGCGCACTGGATCGACGAGGTCAGCGAATCCATGCTCGCCGATTTCATGTCGGTCGTCGGCCACACCCGCTCCATGGTTGTGGTCACCTATCGTCCCGAGTATCGCGGTGCGCTGTCCCGCACTGCGGGTGCGCAGACGATAGCGCTTGCACCGCTTGATCATTCACAAACAGCGACCCTGGTCGCCGAACTGGTCGGTTCGGAACAGTCGGTCACGGGATTGACATCCCAGATCGCGGAGCGCGCCGACGGAAACCCGTTCTTCGTCGAGGAGATCGTTCGTGACCTGGCCGACCGCGGAGTGCTCACCGGCGGTCGCGGCAACTATTCGTTCAGCGGTGAGGCCGACGAGGTCACCGTGCCGCCAACGCTGCAGGCCGCCATCGCGGCGCGCATCGACCGGCTCGACACCGTCGCCAAACACACGCTGAACGCCGCGGCGGTCATCGGCCTTCGCTTCGGCGACGATCTGCTGGCCGAATTGGTCGATGACCCGGTGTTGCCGACGCTTATCGAAGCGGAACTCATCGACCAAGTGATGTTCACACCGTGGGCGGAGTACGCGTTCCGGCATCCGTTGATCCGCTTCGTGGCATATCAATCCCAATTGAAGACGGACCGAGCAGACATCCACCGAAGAGTAGCCGCGGCAATCGAGCGGCGAAGCCCTGGATCGGTCGACGAGAACGCCGCCCTGGTCGCCGAGCACCTCGAAACTGCAGGCGATCTACACGACGCGTTCGCTTGGCACATGCGTGCCGGGACGTGGCTGACCAACCGCGACATCAGCGCCGCCCGAATGAGTTGGCAGCGCGCACTTCAGGTCGCCGATCAGTTGCCTGCCGACGACCCGCCACGTCTCGCGATGCGGATCGCACCACGCACGCTGATGTGCGGCAGCGCATGGCGAACCGGCGGCACCGTCGCCGACACCGGTTTCGACGAACTGCGTGACCTGACCGCCGCGGCCGACGACAAAGTGTCGCTTGCCATCGGAATGTCCGGCCGGACAGTCGCCCTGGTCGTGCATGCGGAGTTTCGCGCAGCTGCACAGTTGGCCTCGGAAGTCGTCAGCCTGCTGGAGTCGATCGACGATCCGACGCTGACGCTGTCACTGCTCTATGCCGCCCTGTGTTCCAAGTTCCCGATCGGCGAGTTAAGCGAGGTGACGCGGCAAGCGCAGCTGTGCATCGACCTTGCCGACGGTGATGCCGAGAAAGGAGACCTCGTCATCGCCTCTCCCCTGGCGGCAGCCCTTATGTTTCGCGGCTTGGCACGATGCTGTCAGGGTGACCCTGGATGGGAAAGTGACTTCGACGAGGCCGTGTCGATTGGTCGTCGCTTGGCCGATCCCACGACGTACGCAGTGGGCTTGCTCTACAGGTATGGCATCGGATTGCCGAACGGATGTCTGGCGGTCGATGCCGACGATCTCGCGATGACGGCCGAAGCCCTTCTGCTGGCCGAGCGCTCCGGCGATGACTTCGCGCTCAACTCTGCGAGATTCGCACGAGGTCTTGTGCTGGCGCACCGCCGCGGCCCGCAGTGTGCAGAGGCCGTCGACCTGCTGGAAATTGCCGGTGACGCGGCCCGCCGAGAGATATTCACGATGTGGGTCCTGCCGATAATCGGCCTTGAGACTGCCAAGGAGAAAGCCCACACCGGTGACCTCGACGACGCGATCGCGCTGGCCCGCGCGCTGGTTGATGCGGAATTCGCCTCGGGGCAACTGAGCGGCAAAGGCCCGGCGGTCACTCTGCTCGTCGAACTACTTCTCCAGCGCGCCGCGGAGGCCGACGTAGCTGAAGCGCAGGCCGCCGTCGATCGACTGTCTGCCTTGGAGACCGAACCCGGAGTCGTGCTCATCGAGGTGGCACTGCTCCGCGTGCGTGCCCTGCTTGCGAAGGCGCACGGCGACGCCGACGCGTTCCAGCGCATCGTGCGTGAGTATCGAGAAAGGGCGACGGCCTACGGTTTCGAAGGACACCTGGCGACGGCCGACGACCTTATTTCGGGCTAGAACGACTATGCGCCCGTTGAGCCGGAGACGATGAATGCGGTAAAACCGGCCAGAAAGTTGCCTCGTTCGTCGGCCTCGGCCAGACACTTCCACCATGCGCTCACGTCGCCGGGATCGAGGACGCCCTCGGCTTGCGCAGCAGTCAAAGCCCCACCGATCAGCAACCCGAGGAACTCGAAGTCGATGAAGACCGTGTGCCCCACAACATGCACATCAGTCATCCCGTTCTCGCGAAAAAGGCGTGGCAGCGCTCGGCCAATCCAGCCATTGCGGATGCCATCACTAAACGCTGTAACTACCGCCCGAGTTGTCGTCTTGTCGGGACTATCGATGACGAACGTATCCCAGTCGAAGTCGAACACACTGATCCGACCCGACGGCTTGGTTACGCGCACCATCTCGGAGAGGGCCAGTTCGGGATCTGGTACATGCATGAGCATGCGCTCGGTGCGGCAGCCCAAGGTGGTGACACCCCGGCGAAGTCCGCGTCCGCCAAAGTACGGTCCGAATGTCATTGCAGCACTCACGGTTTGCTGGACAGTATTAGGGATGCCCGCCGGCAAGAGGTTGGCGCCGGTGTTGAACGAACTGGTGGCGGTCTTACGGCAGTTCGGCGAGCTGATCATCGATGATGAGACCGCAGACCTATTGGTGTCGATGTCGGCGGCCACTATCGATCGTCGCCTAGCGGGTGAACGGGCCAAACATCAGATCAAGGGGCGTCGTGCCACCAAACCGGGGTCGCTGCTGCGAAGCCAAATCCCGGTACGCACCTGGGCAGACTGGGACGACGCCCAACCCGGATTCGTCGAGATCGACCTGGTCTCCCATGACGGCGGCAACCCCATCGGGCCGTACGCGTTCACGCTGACCGTCACCGACATCGCCACTGGCTGGACGGAGAACCGC
>JAVXWV010000081.1:0-5586 GCA_032230775.1 Mycobacterium sp.
CGGCTGACCGCCAAGTCGGTGGTCGGCATCCTCGATGCGCTCGACGTGAAGTGGGCGCTGCTGGTCGGCGACCGGATCGGCGGCGAACTGGCCTGGGAGCTGGCCGCCACCCGGCTGGACCGGTTCATCGGACTGGTGGTGATCGACCGCGGCCATCCGCGCGTCGCCGACCTCACCGGCGTGATCCGCGACGAACACTGTCCGCCCGTGGAGATGAACACCACCGCGCTGGTCAGCACACCCGCCGCGCGAGCCGTCGCCAAGGCCAGCCAGCGCTATGTGTACGGCGACTTCCGGCTGGTCGACTTGCTCGGCAGGCGCAACGCACAGGAGTCCACCCAGCAGCTGGCCGCCGAGATCGTGTTGCGCACCAGCAACTGGTAGGCGCCTATTGCGGCGCCTGGTGTGGCGTCCACGCCTGCGGCAGGCCGGGACTGCCAGGGAAAAGGAAGTCGACGAATGCCTGCGCGGTGGGCTGCGGCTCATGGTTGGCGAGACCAGGGCGCTCGTTGGCCTCGATGAACACGTAATCGCTCCCCGCCACGTCAGGAACGAGAAGGTCGATGCCAGTCACCGGGATGCCGATCGCGTCGGCCGCCGTCACCGCCACCGAGCACAACTCGGGGTTGACCTCGGCGGTGACGTCGTGGATGGTGCCGCCCTGATGCAGGTTCGCGGTTCGGCGCACCCGCAGCCGGGTGCCCTCGGGCAGCACATCGTCGAACGACCAGCCGGCGTCGGCGACCGTGGATTCGGTGACATCGTCGACGGGAATCCGGGATTCACCGCCGGTCGCTGCCGCGCGCCGCCGGCTCTGGGCCTCGATGAGCTCACGCACGGTGTGATGCCCGGTGCCGCTGACCTCCGCAGGCAATCGCAACGCGGCGGCCACCACCTTGTGGTCGATCACCACCAGCCGGAGGTCGTCGCCCGCCGCGCGCTGCTCGATCAGCACATCGGGATGTTGCTCACGCGCCCTTGCCAGCGCCGCATCGAGTTCGTCGGGACCGTCGATGCCGACCGTGATGCCCTTGCCCTGCTCGCCGCGGGTCGGCTTGACCACGACATCGCCCACCTCGTCGAGGAATGCGTAGTCCTGCTCGTCGAAGGTGGCCAACCGGCCTCTTGCGACGACGATTCCAGCGTCGGCGACGATGCGACGGGTCAGTCTCTTGTCGTCGCATCGGCTCATCGCCACCGCGGATGTGTACTCCGACAAGGACTCTCGGGTGACCACGCTGCGACCGCCGTGTGACAGCCGCATCTCACCCGCTTCGGCGTCGAGCACCTCGACCCAGATGCCTCGGCGCATGGCTTCGTCGGCGATGATGCGCGCGTACGGATTGAGGTCGTCGACCGTCTCCGGCGGATGGGTGAACAGCGGTTCATTGATCGCGTTCTTGCGTTTGACCGCCATCACCGGCACCCGCGCGAACCCCAACTTCTCGTACAGCGCGATTGCGGCGGTGTTGTCGTGAGCCACGGACAAGTCCATGTAGGCGCGGTCGCGGCTGCGGTAGATCGCGGCGAGTGCGTTCGTCAACGCCGCACCGACGCCTGGCAGACTCGACGCCGGCTCGACGGCCAGTGTCCACAGGCTCGAGCCGTCCTCCGGATCGGAGAACAACCGCACGTGGTCCACGCCGGTCACAGTGCCCACAATGCTGCTGTCGTCGTCGCGGACGGCAACGAGGTAGTCGACCGGGTCATGGTGCAGGTGGTTGTCCCAGATCACGTCGACGGTGCCGGGCACCATCCCGCAGCGCAGATATAGCCGGTTCATGGCGTCGGCGTCTTCGGGGCTCTGCAGTGTGCGAATCGTGAAGCCCGTCGGCAGGGTTTCCGACAGATCGTCGGAGAACCTCAGCCGGTAGGTGTGGCTTGGGTCGATAAACAATTCGGCAGGCGCCCGCGCGACCAGAACGTGAGGTTCGCGCGCGTAGATGCAGATGTCGCGTCGGCCATGACCCTCCTGCCGCAACACATCGGCCAGCTTCTCCGGATCGGCGAAGGTTTGGCCGAAAATTAGACGGCCCCAACCCATTTCGAGTACCACGTCGTCGGCCATCGCGTCGACCATGTGCTGCGGTGACGCGTCGTGCAGCCCGAGCGTGATGGCCTCCGACGGGCCCTCGTCGGGGTCGAGGGCTGTCATTGCGCCGCCCCGCTGATCCCGTGCTTTTGCAACCACAGTTCCAGCAGTGCGATCTGCCAGAGCTCGTTGCCGCGCAGCGGGGTGAGCCGACCGTTCGGGTCGGCGAGCAGCCGGTCGACCGCCTCGGGCCGGAACAGGCCGCGCTCCTTGGCGGCGGGCGCATATAGCGCGTCACGGACGAGGTCCAGGTAGGGGCCTTCCAGATGGGTCAGCGCGGGCACAGGGAAGTAGCCCTTGGGCCGGTCGATGACATCGGCAGGGACCACTCTGCGTGCGGCTTCCTTGAGCACGCCCTTGCCCTCATGGGCGGTCTTCAGCTCGGGTGGGCAGGTGGCGGCCAGCTCGACCAGCTCGTGGTCGAGGAACGGCACCCGACCCTCGAGGCCCCACGCCATTGTCATGTTGTCGACGCGCTTGACCGGGTCGTCCACCAGCATCACGGTGGTGTCGAGCCGCAGCGCGCGGTCGACGCCGGTGGCGGCTCCTGCGCGGGCGAAGTGCTCGGTGACGAACTGTTCACTTGGGTCGTCGGTGGTGGCCAGCCCGGGGGAGACGAGCGCCTGGTAGGCGGACTGGTCGCGGTCGAAGAACGCCTGTCGATAGCGCGCCACCGAGCCGTCGACGGAGGCGGCTGCGGGCTCACCCATCGGGGGATACCAGTGGTATCCGGCGAAGACCTCGTCGGCGCCCTGCCCTGACTGCACGACCTTGACGTGTTTGGCCACTTCCTGGCTGAGCAGGTAGAAGGCGACGCAGTCGTGGCTGACCATCGGCTCGCTCATGGCGCCGATCGCGCCATCGAGCGCTGGCAGCATGCGATCGGTGCTGATGCGGATCTGGTGGTGATCGGTGTCGAAACGTTCGGCGATGATGTCGGAGTAGCGGAACTCGTCGCCCTTGGCGCCGCCCACTGATTCGAAGCCGATGGAGAACGTCGCAAGGCCGTGCTGTCCCGCCTCGGCGAGCAGCCCGACGATCAGGCTGGAGTCGACCCCGCCGGACAGCAGGCACCCGACGGGGACGTCGGCAACCAGGCGTCGCTCCACCGCTAGCCGCAGCGACGCCAGAATCGCGTCCTCCCAATCACGTTCGGACCACCCGGCCCGCTCCTCGCGCCTGCTGAAGTCGGGTTCCCAATACGTCGTCGTGATCCGGCGCCCGTCGGGCTCGAACGCCACCAGCGACGCGGGCGGCACCTTGGTGACACCGCGCAGAATCGTGCGCGGCGGAGGGACGACGGAGTGGAAGGTCAGATAGTGGTGAAGGGCGACGGGGTCGATGCGGGTGTCTATCGAGTTGTCCCTGTCGCCGCCTGCCAGCAGCGCGGTCAGTGACGACGCGAACCGGATCCGGTGTGCGTCCTCGGTCAGGTACAGCGGTTTGATGCCCAGCCGGTCGCGGCCGAGCAACACCCGCCCGCTGTCACGCTCGACGATCGCGAACGCGAACATGCCAAGCAGGTGATCGACGAAGCGATCGCCCCAGTGGTGATAGGCCTTGAGCAGGACCTCGGTATCGCTGGTTGAGAAGAACCGGTAGCCAAGCTCGGCCAACTCATTCCGTAGCTGCTTGTAGTTGTAGATGCAGCCGTTCCAGCAGACGGCCAGTCCCAGTTCCGAATCGACCATCGGCTGCGCACCTGCCTCGGACAGGTCGATGATCTTCAGGCGGCGATGGCCAAGCGCGACGCGTCCCTGCGACCACACGCCCGCGCCATCCGGGCCCCGGGGTGCCATCGCGTCGGCCATGGCCGAGACGGCTCTGATGTCAGGTGTTTGGCCGTCGAGACGTACCTCGCCTGCGGCTCCGCACACGCAGTCGACCCTACCCGCATAGCGTCACCCCTAAACCTCTACGAAACGCCTTCCAGCGCTTCGCCGGTTTCGTCGACCTGCTTGATCGGCCCCTTGAACCACTTCTTCACCGATGCGTGCCAATAGATCCAGAGCAGGATCAACACGCCGCCGACCAACAGCGGGGTGTAGTTCACGAACTTCCACTCGAAGGCCGTTTCGGACTCCGACCCGATGATGCTGCGAAGCCACAACGGCGTGCCACCGATCGATGTCGGGAAGAGCGCGATGATCGAGGTGATGGCGATCTCGATCAGGGCGACCGGGGCCATCCACTTGTGGTGGCCGCGCAGGTTCCAGCTGCCCACCTTGAACGAGTCGCCAGCCTTCCAGCGGTAGTAGATCGGCACGGCGAAGCACAGATACAGGCCGACGACGCCGATGGACACCACCGCGTAGAAGGCGATCGGCGCGGGCGCGCCGTTGATGTCGACCGGCACGATCGCGGGCAGCGTGATGACGGCGGCCAGCACCGCGGTAATCATGACGCCGTTGGCGGGAATCCTGTTGGAACTCAACTTCGACCACAGTTGGTGGCCTGGTACCGCGCGGTCGCGGCTGAACGCGAACAGCATCCGCGACGCGCTCGTCTGGCAGGCCGTGGTGCAGAAGAACTGGCCCGCGCTCGAGATCAGCAGCACGATGGCGACCCACTGGGAATCCATCGCCTGGGCGAAAATCACTTGCACCAGGCCGCCGCCCTTGGTCACCGCGTCCACGTCCTGGACCGCGAACAGGAACGACAGCAGCAGGATCCAGCCACCGATCGCCGAGTAGAAGATCGAGCGCCAGATGCCCTTCGCCGCACCGTCTGCTGCGCTCTTGGTCTCCTCGGACAGGTGCGCCGACGCGTCGTAGCCCGTGATCGTGTACTGCGTCAGGATCGCTGAGATCGGCAGGACGAAGATCAGCCAGCCAAGGCCCTTGTCGCCGTTGAACATGCCCGTGTTGTTGACGGTCGTGGCGAAGACGTCACTGAAGCTGGCGTGTCGCTTGGGAATCAGGAACAGGATCAGGATGACGGCCGCCGCGCCCGCCACGTGCCACCACACCGAGATGTTGTTGATGACGGCGAGCAGGTGCGACGAGAAGATGTTGATGACGGCCGAGACCGCCAGGATGATCACGAACATGATGAAGACCCTGGTCAGGCTGTAGTGCGCAGCCCAGCTCTCGCTGAATGTGCTGAGAGTTAGGTCCAGGAACGTGGCGCAGCCGTATGCCACCGACGCCAGAATCGCGATGAGCCCAATGAGATTCAGCCAGCCGGTGTAGTACCCGGCCTTCACCCCGCCGAGTTTGCTTGCCCACCAGTAGATGCCGCCCGACGTAGGCATAGCGGAGACGAGTTCGGACATACACAGCCCGATGATCAGGATGAAGACCGAGACGAGCGGCCAGCCCCAGGCGATCGACGCAGGGCCGCCATTGTTCCAGCCGAGGCCGAACGAGGTGAAGCAGCCGGCCAGGATCGAGATGATGGAGAACGAGATAGCGAAGTTGCTGAATCCGGACCAGGAGCGGTGTAGCTCCTGGGTGTATCCGAGTTCCGCGAGTAGCTTTTCATCTGCGCTGAGT
>JAVXWV010000670.1:0-5663 GCA_032230775.1 Mycobacterium sp.
GTGCTGCTCGGGCTGCGCCGGTCGAAGTCCAACGTCGACCGGCTCAAGCTGGTGGGCAAGCTGCCCGCAGCGCTTGGCGTGGAGATCCCCGTCAACAGCGAACCGCGCACTGGGCTGTCGATGGGCGAGCACGCCGCTATCACGGCCAAGCAGATGGGCGTCAAGAGAGTCGACCAGGACGAGCTGGCCGCGGCCAGCCACCGCAACATGGCCGCCGCCTACGATCGCGGGTTCTTCGACGACCTCGTCACGCCGTTCCTCGGGCTCTACCGCGACAACAACCTGCGCCCCGATTCGTCACCTGAAAAGCTGGCATCCCTCAAGCCGGTGTTCGGGGTGAAGGCCGGCGACGCGACGATGACGGCAGGCAACTCGACGCCACTGACAGACGGTGCCTCGGTGTCGCTGCTCGCGACCCCCGAGTGGGCCGCGGCGCACGGCATCGAACCGCTGGCGTACTACGTCGACGCCGAGACCGCCGCGGTCGACTACGTCAACGGCAACGACGGCCTGCTGATGGCACCCACCTACGCGGTACCTCGGCTGCTGGCCAGAAACGGCCTGAGCCTGCAGGATTTCGACTTCTACGAGATCCACGAGGCGTTCGCCTCCGTCGTGCTGGCCACACTGGCGGCGTGGGAGTCCGAGGAGTATTGCAAGGAGCGCCTCGGCCTCGATAAAGCACTCGGCTCGATCGATCGGTCGAAGCTCAACGTCAACGGTTCGTCGCTGGCGGCGGGCCACCCGTTCGCCGCGACCGGCGGACGGATCGTGGCGCAGCTGGCCAAGCAGCTGGCCGAGAAAAAGAAGGAGACCGGCCAGCCGGTTCGCGGCCTGATTTCGATCTGCGCCGCAGGTGGGCAGGGTGTCACCGCGATCCTCGAGGCCTAGAAAAATAATTCGTCCGGAGGTGTAACGGGCCCGCGGGGTCAGTCGATAGACGTGTTAGCTCCGTGTTGCCGTCTGACCCCCCGACCCGACGGCAATACGGGGCTCTTATTTTTCGGCTTCGAGTGCTTCGATGGTGAGCATGCAGATCAGCCTCAGCCTTGTCGGAACACTAGCAGGCCCGTCGCCGGTCGAAGCCTGCGTGAAAAGCCTCGCCGCACTGCGCGACGAGGGGTTCCGCAGGGTGTGGATGGCCCAGTTGCCCTACGAAGCCGACTTGGTGACCGTGCTGGCGGCGGCGATGCGCGAAGTCGACACCATCGAGGTGGGGTCGGGGGTGCTGCCGATCCAGAACCAGCACCCGATGCTGTTGGCACAGCGCGCCCTGACCTTGAACGGAATCGCCAAGGGCCGCTTCATCCTCGGCCTTGGCATGACGCATCAGGCAGTCACCGAGATGATGTGGGGAATCCCGTGGGACAAGCCGCTGCGTCGGATGAACGAGTATCTCGACGGACTGCTGCCTCTGTTGGCGGGACAAGCCGCCGAAGCCGTCGGTGAGACGGTGACGACCCGCGGGGTGATCCAGCTTCCAGGCGCGCCAACGCCCGAGGTGTACATCGCCGCGCTGGGTCCGCAGATGTTGCGGCTCGCGGGCCGCCGCACGGCCGGAACGCTGACGTGGATGACCGGACCCAAGACGCTCGCCGAACATGTCGGCCCGGCGTTGCGCGAGGCCGCCGCCGAGGCCGGCCGCCCCGAGAACGCGGTGCGGGTCGCCGCCTCGCTGCCGGTTAGCGTTACCGACGACGTCGCCGCCGCGCGCGCCAGGGCGGCCGAGGAGTTCGCGATGTACGGGCAGTTGCCGTCCTACCGCGCGATGCTGGACCGGGAGGGTTTCTCCGGACCAGAGGACGCCGCGATAATCGGCGACGAGAACACCGTGTCCGATCGCCTCGACGAACTGGCCGCGGCAGGGGTCAACGAGTTCGCCGCCGTCACATTCGACCCGTCCGCAGAGGGGCGTGCGCGCACCCGCGCACTGCTGCGTTCGAAGGATTCATAAGGGCCCAAAATTTCTCTGGTGTGGCCGCGGTCACAAGCGTACGATCGAGCGCACGACGGGTTCGGGAGTGACCAGTCCGAAGTGCCGGCATAGAGGCGAAAGCCGGACGCGCGAGAACTAATGAGACGCCCTCAAGTGTCCTCCCGGACCCGCCCTTTTTTGTCTAGGGTCGCCTGTATTCCTAAGCCAGCAGTGGTGCGAGTTCACTGTGGGGCACCGAGACCTGATGCGACCCGTTGTTGTCCGGTATCACCTGATCCTGACCGAAGAAGAAGGTCACTCCGTCGTCGGTGATCGCGAAATTCTTGTACGTGTTCGCGTCGAGGTCACCGACGGGTGTTTCCGGGTGAGCCCCAAACTTCTGTCGGACAATCGGGTTCAACACCGCCAACGGGTCGGTGCCCGGCTTGAACAGTGTGTCGAAGGTGATCGGGGCGTGCCTGCCCAGGTCGTAGTTGAAGGCTTTGAACCAGGTGTTCGGGTGGCCTTGACGGGCGGCGCCTGTGTCGTCGTCGATGTCCAGCACCAGGCTTTGGGTGCCCGAGGTCGACGTTCCCGATCGAAACGTCTTCGCGGTCACGTCGTGCATGTACGGGCGATCGCGCCCGTCCCCGCCGAACTTGGTGAACCAGTCGACGAAATCGGCACGGTCCTGCTTCAGGTAGTCGAACACAGCCTGCTGGTCGGGGTAGTCGAGCGGAACGCTGATGTCGAGCGTGGAGTTCGACGTGGCGGAGTGGACATGGCAGATCTGATCGGTGTCGACCGTCCCGCCGAGGTCGGTGCACCCCGATTGCGCACCGGCCGCGGGAGTCGTTGCGCCGGTGATCAAGGCCGCGCTGGTGAGCGCGACGAGCAGGGCGCGTGCGAGCGTTGCCGTCTTCATGTGTTGTCCTAACCCTGCACCGGAAGTTCGATCACCCGGTCGGTGCCGTCGACGATGAAGACATTTCCTCCGGCGTCGACAGTCACGTCGCGGGAGTAGTCGAGTCCGGACAGCGGCAGCACGGTTGGGGTCTCGGAACCGGCTGCCAGCTTCAGCACCCGTCCGTCCCCGAGCCGGCCGGTCGTCACCTGAAAGTCACACGGGCCCTTGGGTGCTGTGCACTGATCGTGCCAGTCGGTGACGTAGATGTCGCCCGCGGTATCCACCGCCACAGCATCCACCCTTTCGAGTGCGGGCAACGGCAGGGGAGCCGAACTATTCGCCCCCGCAGCCAGTTTCACGATCTGCTTGGTGCTGCGGTCGGCGACATAGACGTCGCCTAAGGCGTCCACCGCCACGCGTGCTGGGTTCTTGAGGCCGGTGAATGGCAGTGCGGTCGGCGCTCCTGACCCGCTGGCCAGCTTCCACACCCGATTGTCATAGGTGTCGGTGATGTAGACATTGCCCCCGCCGTCGACCGTGACACCCTGCGGTTCCTTCAGTTCGGGAAACGGAAGCAGAGTAGGGGCATTCGCCCCAGCGGCCAACTTCCAGACCTGCGGGTGGTTCGCCTCGGCGAACCTATGGTTGTCCTCCTCGGTGACATACAGGTTTCCTGCGGTATCCACCGCGACAGCGTTGGCCGCCAACAGGTTTGGGAAGGGCAGCACTGCGGGGGCGCCCGCCCCTGGTGACAGCTTCAACACATGTTGGCCGTCAGCGACATAAAGGTTGCCCGCGGAATCCGCCGCCGCACCGCTCGGCTCAGAGGTGTTGGTGAACGGCAGGATGGTTGGGTTGGTGGCGCCCGCCGCCAGCTGGTAAACCCCGCCATTGCTGGCGTCGGTGGCGTAGAGAGTGCCATCAGCATCCACCGCGACGCCGTAGGGGCCCCCCATATGGCCGGACTCCAGCTCGGTTTGCGTGGTCGAGCCCGCCGCCAGCGTCCACATTCGTTGGGCGGCCTGGTCGGCGACGTAGACGTTGCCCTTGGTGTCGACAGTGACACCGGCCGGCTCCTTGAGGCCGGTGAACGGAAGGGTGGCTGGAGCGGTCGCCCCCGCCGCGAGCTTCAGCACCCGCTGGCCGATTTTATCGGCGACGTAGAGATCTCCTGCGGCGTCCACCGCCACACCGACCGGGTTCTTCAAGCCGGGGAGCGACAGCGGCGTCGGATTGCTCGCTCCCGCCGCCAGTTTCAGCACCCGGCCGTGGTTGAAGTCCGCAACGTAGACGTCGCCTGCGGTGTCTACCGCCACCCCGGTCGGGCTTTTGAGCCCGGTGAACGGCATCACGGTCGGGTCGCTTGCACCTGGCGCGAGTTTCACTACCCGGTTATTGCCCTGGTCAGTGACGTACAGGGCGCCTGCGGCATCGACCGCCACGCCACCGGGGTTCTTGATGCCTTTGAACGGCAACAAGATTGGGGCTCCCGCGCCCTTCTGCAGCTTCCACACGCTGCTGGTGTAGTAGTCGGCGACATACGAATTGCCTGCGGCGTCCACCGCCACCCCGACCGGCATCTTCAGTTGGGTGAAGGGCAGCACGAATTGAGATGAATACGACACGGCGTGCTTCTCAGGTGCCCGATGCGAGACCACCGCAACGATGCTCGCTACGGCGGCGATGAGGACAACGACGAGCGCGCCGACGACAAGCGCGATCTTGGCGCGCCGGCTCAACAGTCGAACAGGCAGCGAAACTTCGGTCATGGCGATGGCCCTTCTGGTCGAGAGGTTTTTGGCAGCGTCGTAGTGCCGGTTATGAAGAGATTGCGCCGCCGGTCTTGGCGATTCCTTGGCGTGGAAAGCGGCCCCACTCGCGGCGGGCACCGCTAACGCCGCAACAAACGACACAACCGGTGCAGGCCGACGCAAAAAGCCCCCGGGAAGAGACCGGGGGCTTTTTGGTTCGAAGCGGCTCGAGAAGGTTAGAAGGCCGCCTCGTCCAGTTCCATGACCTCGTTGTCGAGGGTGTCGATCACCTGACGGGTGCTGGTGAGCAGCGGAAGCATGTTCTTCGCAAAGAACGACGCCACCGCGATCTTGCCCTCGTAGAAGGCGCGATCGTCGCCGCTGGCCCCGGCATCGAGCGCCTCGATGGCCTTGGCGGCATGCTGCTGCAGGAACCAGCCGATGAGCAGGTCGCCGACGCTCATCAGGAAGCGCACCGAACCCAGGCCGACCTTGTAGAGCTCAGCTGAGTTCTCCTGCGCGGCCATCAGGTAGCCGGTCAGCGTGGCGGCCATGCCCTGCACGTCGGCCAGCGCGGTCGCCAGCAGCGCCCGTTCGGCCTTCAGCCGGCCATTGCCTGCCTCGTTCTTGACGAACTGGTCGATCTCATTCGCGACGTAGCCCAGCGCAACGCCCTTGTCCCGGACGATCTTGCGGAAGAAGAAGTCCTGCGCCTGGATGGCCGTGGTGCCTTCGTAGAGCGAGTCGATCTTGGAGTCACGGATGTACTGCTCGATCGGGTAGTCCTGCAGGAAGCCGGAACCACCGAAGGTCTGCAGGCTCTCGGCGAGCTTGGCGTACGCCTGCTCCGAGCCGACGCCCTTGACGACGGGCAGCAGCAGATCGTTGACCTTGACCGCCAGCTCGGCGTCCACATCGTGGAGAGCCTTGGCGACCGGCGCGTCCTGGAACGTCGCGGTGTAGAGGTACAGCGCGCGCAGACCCTCGGCGTAGGCCTTCTGGGTCATCAGCGAACGACGCACGTCCGGGTGATGCGTGATGGTCACGCGCGGCGCGGTCTTGTCGGTCATCTGGGTCAGGTCAGCGCCCT
>JAVXWV010000705.1:0-7083 GCA_032230775.1 Mycobacterium sp.
ACCGGCAGTTCGGGCACCGACGCCAGCGCCAGCGCGGCTCCCAGCAGGATCGCGGTGTGCGCGTCGTGACCGCACGCATGGGCGAGGTTGGGCACCACCGACGCGTACGACGCGCCGGTCCGCTCGGGCATCGGCAGCGCATCCATATCGGCCCGAAGTGCGATCCGCGGCCCGTGCTCGGGTCCGAAGTCGCAGGTCAGCCCCGTCCCGCCGGGTAACACCTTCGGGTTGAGGCCCGCGTCGGCCAACTGGGAGGCGACGAACTGGGTCGTCGCGAACTCCTGTCGCCCCAGCTCAGGGTGTGCGTGGATGTGCCTGCGCCATGCGATGAGGTCGTCGTAGTGGCCGTCCAGCCACAGCTCGGTGGCGTCGACGATGCTCATGACGCCCGCCTCGCCCGCAGTTCCAGCACCCGGTCCCGCTCGGCCGGTGTCTCGGCCAGGCTGACGACGGTGCGGGCCAGCATGATTGCGCCCTCGACGACCGCCTTGTCGGCGCTCGGCCCGGCCGCCGCTGCGGCGAACCCCGGTTGGTGCACCGACGCGCCGTCCGCGTCGATGCCGACGATCGGGTGGATTCCCGGCATCACCTGGGTGACATTCCCCATGTCGGTGCTGCCCAGCGGCATCGCCGCCTCCACGTCCGTGGCGACCGGGGTTCGGCCCAGCCGCACCATCTCGGCGCGGAAGGTGTCCGCCAGCCACTGGTCGGGAGCCAGCTCGTCGTAGGGGGGCTCCGTCGCCCGGACCCGGTATTCACATCCTGTGGCCACCGCTCCGGCGAGGAAGCAGTCGGCCATTCTGCCTTCGAGCTCGCGCAGCGAAGCGGCGTCGTTGGCGCGCATGGTGTACTGCATCTCCGCGCGGGCGGGGATGACGTTCGTGGCCTGGCCACCGTCGGTGACGATGCCGTGCACCATCTGGCCGGGCACCAGCTGCTGCCGCAGCAGGCCGATGGCGACCTGTGCGACTGTGATGGCGTCGACCGCATTGATGCCCAGATACGGCGCGACGGCGGCGTGTGCCTCCCGGCCCGAGTAACCGACTGCGACCTGTGAGAGCGCCAATGAGCGCGCCCGCGCGATGTCGAGCGGCCCGGGATGCAGCATTACGGTGGCCGCGATGTCGTCGAACGTTCCTGCCTTGAGCAGCAACACTTTTCCGCCGCCTGCCTCCTCTGCCGGGGTGCCGATCAGCGCCACCGTCAGGCCCAAATCGTCTGCCACTTCCGCCAATGCCAGCGCCGTGCCGACGGCGGAGGCCGCGATGATGTTGTGGCCGCAGGCATGTCCGATGCCGGGCAGCGCGTCGTACTCGGCGCAGATGCCGACGACCAGCGGGCCGCTGCCGTAGTCGGCGCGGAACGCGGTGTCCAGGCCGCCGGGTGCCTCGGTGATCTCGAACCCGTACTCGGCGACCAGAGCCTGCGTCTTCGCGCAGCTGCGGTGTTCGGCGAACGCGAGTTCCGGCTCGGCGTGAATCGAGTGCGACAGCTCCACCAAATCGCCTCGGCGACGATTGACGGCGTCTTCGACGCTTATCGACGCGGTGGCGGTGGGCATCTCAGCAGTATCTCACTGCACATTCCTGTGCTGCCTGAGAGTTAAGCTCGCGGACTGTGACTAGCCCGGAGGCACTGGCGCAGGACGCTGCCGACGCCATCCGCGACCGCACGGGTGTCGATGAGCACGACGTCGCCGTCATCCTCGGATCCGGCTGGGCTCCTGCCGTTGCGCAGCTGGGCGATCCGGTCGCCGTGGTGCCGATGGCCGAGCTGCCCGGCTTCACTCCCCCCACCGCCGCGGGACACGGCGGGCAAGTGCTGTCGCTGCGGATCGGCGAACACAGGGTGCTGGTCTTCGTCGGCAGAATCCACGCCTACGAAGGCCACGAGTTGCGCCATGTCGTGCATCCGGTGCGGGCGGCATACGCGGCAGGGGTGCACACCGTGGTGCTGACGAACGCGGCGGGCGGGCTGCGCGACGAGTATGGAGTCGGCCAGCCGGTGCTGATCAGCGACCATCTCAACCTGACAGCGCGATCGCCGCTGGTCGGGGCCCAGTTCGTGGACCTGACCGACGCCTACTCGCCGCGCTTGCGCGCAATCGCCCGCGAGATCGATCCATCGCTGACCGAGGGCGTCTACGCCGGGCTGCCTGGGCCGCACTACGAAACGCCTGCCGAGATCCGGATGTTGCGCACGCTCGGCGCCGACCTGGTCGGCATGTCCACCGTGCACGAGACCATTGCCGCGCGGGCCGCAGGTGTACAGGTGATGGCAGTGTCGCTGGTGACGAATCTGGCGGCCGGAATGGCGGGTCAGCCGCTGAGCCACGACGAGGTGTTGGAGGCGGGCCGTCAGTCCGCGACGCGGATGGGCTCCCTGCTCGCAGGGGTGATCGCGCGAGTCTGACGGCCGACCCGCTCGCTGATCCGCACCACAGCGCGGGCCATCAGCGGCGCTGCGAACAGCATCAGGAGGATGCGCACCACCTGCGCCGCGATGATGAACGTCACGTTGGACCCGGTTTCGACGGCGGTCGCGAGGACGGCGTAGACACCGCCGGGGCTGGTGGCGAGGTAGCCCTCCAGCGGGGTGAGTCCGGTGAAGTGCGCCAGCAGCGCGCCGAGTCCGGCCGTCGCGACGCCGAGCACGACGATCAGCCCGATCGCAGGCAGCAGCACGCGCCCGACCGCCTTCAGCGATTCGCGCGTGAATGCCACCCCGGCCTGCCAGCCGATCAACATGTAGCCGACCTGCACCAGGACCATCGGGACGGTCAGGCCGAACGACAGGCCGGTCAGTTCCAACGCCACGGTCAGCGCGAGTGGCCCGAGCAGTCCCGCGCCCGGCAATCGGATCAACCGGCCGACCGTGGCCCCGACGAACACCAGAGCGACGAGCATGCCGAGACTGAAATACCAAGGGGCGGAATCGGTATGGGCGACGGTGGCGGCGCCGCGCGACTTGTCGGCGTGGTAGACCAGCGTCACCACCACGGGCATCGACGCGGTGACGAGCCCGACGCGCAGGTACTGGACGACAGCGACCATGCGGTCGTCGCCGCCGAGTTCGCGGGCGATGGCGACAAGCCCCGACGCACCGCCTGCAACCAAAGCCAGGCACCCGGTCAGCGGCGTGACGTCGCGGTGGATGCCCAGCAGCGCCCCAGCTACGACGCTGAGCACCAGCGTGGCCACGGCGATGCCGACGACGACCGGCCAGTCGGAACCGAGTGCGCCGACGGCGTCCTGGTGGACCATGGTGCCGATGTAGACACCCAGCACGCCCTGCGCGGCGATTCCGGCCGTGCGGGGTACCCGGCGGGGAGCCAGCGAAGTCAACGCAAGCACGACACCGACAATCAGTGCGGCGAACAGCGCGGCGGACGGCACACCGAGGCGTGTGAGAGGGATGGTGACGGCGGCCGTCACTGCTATCAGTAAGGCCCACCTGAGCATCTGCCGCATCCACGTCATCGTGATACCAAGTATGCCCTTGCTATTCTCGGACAACAACACGGGGTGCTGCACGTGACAGGTCACGTTT
The DNA here is from genome assembly GCA_032230775.1 of Mycobacterium sp. GTDB lineage: Bacteria > Actinomycetota > Actinomycetes > Mycobacteriales > Mycobacteriaceae > Mycobacterium. Next base: position 3,550 of record JAVXWV010000705.1, read on the forward strand.
GCCAAGGTATACCTTGGCTATGACACGCATTGACTCGCCCGCCACCGAACTGCGGGAATCGATGATGGCGGTGACAAGGCAGATGCGCAGGCATCGGCCGGACAACGGCCTGACCCTGAGCCAGATGCAGCTGCTCGGCGAGATCAGCCGCACCGGGGTCACCACACCCGCCGAACTCGGCACCCTGTTGCACGTGCGGGTGCAATCGCTGACCGACAGCATCAACGAACTGGTCAGCCGCGACCTCATCGCGCGCCGCCCCGACGAAACAGATCGCCGCCGACAGCTCATCGAGATCACGAGCGCGGGCACGGCGCTGCTCGAGGCCGACCGTGCCGAGCGCGATGCCTGGCTGCACGCAACCATGCGCGACAACCTCACCGCGCTGGAATTCGACCTGTTGATGCTCGTCGCGCCGGTGCTCCGCAAGCTCGCCTACACCGAAGCGACAGCGGGCACACTGGCAGTGTGACTTCTTCGCGGACCTCAATGGCCGCACGGGAGTGGATCTCTCACGACCCCGATCCGCGTACCGCCGCCGAGCTGGCGGCGCTGAGCGAGGAGGAGCTCGACGAGCGGTTCTCCCAACCACTGACGTTCGGGACGGCAGGCTTGCGCGGGCCCCTGCGTGGCGGGCCGAACGGAATGAACCTCGCCGTGGTCCTGCGCACCAGCTGGGCCGTCGCCAAGGCCCTCAAGGACCGTGGGCTGGCGGGACAGCTTGTGGTGGTCGGGCGGGACACCCGCCATGGATCCGAGGAGTTTGCGCTCGCTGCAGCGGAAGTCCTTGCCGCCCAGGGATTTCCAGTCCTACGGATGTTCGCCGCAACGCCGACGCCCGTGGTGGCGTTCACCGTCCGCCATAACAGCGCTGCCGCAGGCATCCAGATCACCGCGTCGCACAACCCGCCGTCCGACAACGGCTACAAGGTCTACTTCGAGGGCGGATTTCCGATCGTTCCACCCATCGACGAAGAGATCGAAAGTGCCGTCGCAGAGGCCCCACATGCCGACGAAATCCCTCGACAGCCGGTCAAACCTGCTGGCGTCGAGGAGGTTCAGCACTACGTCGCTCGTGCGGCGCACGTACGGCACACGCACGGGTCGGTGCGGTTGGCGCTGACGCCGTTGCACGGGGTAGGCGGCGAGTTCGCGATGGACGCACTGGTCCGCGCAGGGATCACCGACGTGCACGTCGTGGAGAGCCAGTTCGCGCCCGATCCGGACTTCCCGACGGTGGCTTTCCCCAACCCCGAGGAGCCCCGCGCGGTAGACGCGCTGCTGGAGCTGGCCGCAGCGGTCGACGCCGAGATCGCCATCGCGCTGGACCCCGACGCCGACCGCTGCGCGATCGGGGTTCCGACGCCAGACGGCTGGCGCATGCTCTCGGGCGACGAAACCGGTTGGCTGCTGGGTGATTACGTCCTTTCGCAACTCGAACCTGGTCCCGTCACGGAGGCGACCGTGGTGGCCAGCACGGTGGTGTCGTCGCGAATGCTGGCCTCCATCGCCGCGGACCACGGCGCCCAGCATGTCGAGACGCTAACCGGGTTCAAGTGGCTGTCACGAGCCGACGCCGGCCTGCCCGGCCGCACGCTGGTCTACGCCTACGAAGAGGCGGTTGGCCATTGCGTCGATCCCGGCGCGGTCCGCGATAAGGACGGCATCAGCGCGGCCGTGCTGGCCTGCGATCTTGTTGTCGCGCTGCGGAATCAGGGCCGCACGGTGCTGGACGCGCTCGACGAGCTCGCCCTGCGCCACGGTGTGCACACCACGACGGCGGTGTCGCGAGGTGTCGCCGACGCCGACGAGGCCAACGCAGTCATGGCGCGGCTGCGTGCGACGCCGCCGGATCGGCTGGCCGGTTTCGGGGTGACGGTGACCGATCTGCTGCTGGAGCCTCAGCGCCGGACCGACGCGCTCATCTTCTTCGGCGGCGGCGACGGCGATTGGGTCAGGATGGTGGTCCGGCCTTCGGGTACGGAGCCAAAAGTCAAGTGCTATATCGAGGTTCGGTGCGCGATAGTCGGCGACCTCGGGGCCACCCGAGCCAGAGCGCGCGCGGTTCAGGACGAGCTGGTCGGCGTCGCGCAGCGTTTCTAGCGCGGCCCGAACTGCCGGTCACCGGCGTCGCCGAGACCAGGCACGATGTAGGCGATCTCGTTGAGCCGCTCGTCGATGGCGGCGGTGAACAGCCGCATATTCGGCGCCACCTTCTCCAGTGCCGCAATGCCTTCGGGTGCGACGACGACACAGACTGCGGTGATGTCGACGGCATTGCGGGAATGCAGCAGCCCAATGGTGTGCGCCATCGACCCGCCGGTGGCCAGCATCGGGTCCAGCACCATCACGGGCTGCGTGCTGAGGTCGTCCGGCAATGACTCCAAATACGGTGTGGGCTCGTGGGTTTCCTCGTCGCGGGCCACCCCGACAAATCCGACGCGGGCCTCGGGGATCAACGCATGCGCCTGATCGACCATGCCAAGCCCGGCGCGCAGCACCGGCACCAGCAGCGGCGGATTAGCCAATCGTGACCCTACGGTGTCGCTCAGCGGAGTTCGCACAGGCACGGGTTCGCAGGCGGCGTCGCGCGTCGCCTCGTATACCAACATCATGGTCAGGTCGCGCAGTGCGGCGCGGAACGCCGCGTTGTCGGTGCGCTCGTCACGCAAGGTGGTCAGCCGCGCGGCGGCCAGTGGGTGCTCGACGACCCGCACATCCATGCGCCGACCTTAGTGGAACCGAACGGTCACCGTGGCCGTCCTAACCGCATGTTCGCCGATACCGACGCCATTCGTGCCCTCGGCGCCGCCAACTCGGCCCAGGCGGCCGATCTCGCCGCCGTCGCGGCCGCGTTGTCGTCGATGCCGGGTCCTGCGGCGGGCGCGATGCTTGGTCCCGTCGGCGTCCGCTTCCTGGCCGCGCTGGCCGACGCGGTGGTGCAGGGGTCTCGCGCGGTGGCGCTGCTGGGCGACCGCATGGAGGCGGGACACCTCACCGCTCATGCATCGGCGGGGGCATACGAGGACGCCGACCACCAGTTCGGCGCTGCGGTCTCGAGGCTGTAGGAATGCCGAGTGCCCTCGTCGCCGCGCTGTCGGCGCCGATCCGCGAGGTGCAGTCGCTGGTCGGCCCGGGGTGGTCGAGTGATCCGGCAGGCAATCCCGCCTCCGAACTAGGCAGGGTGCGCGATGCGCTGGCCGACGTCGCCGCGGGCGCCCGCCGGACCTGGAATCAGGCTGAGCAGAGCTGGTTCGGTGGGGGAGCGGACGCAGCTGCCGAGTTCGCGGCGACGACGGTCGCTGCCGCCGAAGCGCTCGTAGGGAGGGTCGATCAGTTAGGCGCGACGGCACAGACCGCAGGTGCGGCGGTATCGCGGGCCAACGAACGGCTGCAAGCCATCGTCGAGCGCTTCGAAACCCGCGCCGCCGCGCTTGAGCCATACCTCGAATCGCCCGCCGCGGAGAAAGAGCTACTGGCGGAGGCCCAGCGCTCGCTCGATGAGGCCGTTGCCGTCGTCGAGGAGCTTCGTGC
>JAVXWV010000708.1:0-3385 GCA_032230775.1 Mycobacterium sp.
GCGAGTTCCTGGCCACCGATCGAACCGAGTTCGGCTGGCAGCCTGCCGTCGACTGCTGGCTGGCGAACTGGGACCCGGACTTCTCCGGCAGGCTCGCCAACGCCGGCTTCGTCGGCCTGACCGTCCCAACCGAATATGGCGGTCGCGGGCTGGGTTACCTGCACCGCTACGTCGTCACCGAAGAACTGCTGGCCCACGGCGCCCCCGTCGCCGCGCATTGGATCGCCGACCGGCAGGTCGCGCCCGCCCTGCTGTCGTATGGCACCGAAGAGCAGCGACGCCGGCTGTTGCCGCGAATCGCTGAGGGGCGGCTGTACTCCGCGATCGGGATGAGCGAGCACGGCGCGGGGTCGGACCTCGCTGCCGCGCAGACCCGGGCCACCCGCGCCGACGACGGGTGGTTACTAAACGGGTCGAAGGTCTGGACCAGTGGCGCGCACGTCGCGCATCAGATCGTCGTGCTGGCCCGCACCAGCCCACTGGACCCGCAGCATCGGCACGCGGGCTTCTCTCAGTTCGTCGTGCAGACCTCGGCGCCGGGCATCACGATCAGCCCCATCGTGTTGATGAACGGCGAGCATCATTTCAACGAGGTCATCTTCTCCGACGTGTTCATCCCCGACACCGACGTGCTCGGACAGATCGGCGACGGCTGGCATCAGGTCACTGCGGAATTGGGTTTCGAGCGCAGCGGTCCCGAGCGGATCCTGTCCACCGCCACCCTGATCTTCAGCGTGATCCGCGCACTGGGCTACGTCGATGACGGCGTCGCGGCGGACGTGGGTGACCTTGTGGCCCGTATGATTTCATTGCGGCAGCTGTCGATCTCGGTCGCTCGCACCCTGGCCGACGGACAGAACGCCGCGAGCCGGGCGGCATTGGTGAAGGATCTTGGCACGCGCTTCGAGCAGGACTCTGTCGAGTTGGTTGCCGACCTGCTCGACTACGTAGAGGATGCCGAACCCTTGCGCGCGCTGCTTGCCGCTGCGCGTGTGCACTCTCCTCTGTTCACGCTGCGCGGCGGCACGAACGAGGTGCTTCGCGGAGTAGTGGCAAAGGGCATGGGTGCTGCGCCGCGATGAGCGCTTGAGCGAAGAGCCGATATCAATGAACGAATTGGCGGAACTGGTCGACGATCTCGGCCGCCGGGCGTTCGACGCCCGCGTTGGACATCGCTTTCCCGACTCGTTCGATGCAGCGCTATGGCGCAATCTGGAGGACACCGGCCTCGCGCGGCTGACAAGCAGCCAGGACGCAGGCCCGGCTGAGGCGGCGATTGTGCTGTCCGGCTTGGCAAGACATGCGGCCGCGGTGCCGATCGCCGAGACCGATCTGCTCGCGGCGTGGCTCGCGGGCAGGGCAGCATTGCCGTTGCCCGACAGCGGCCCGTTGACTGTCGCGACCGCCGACGCCGCCAAGCACGACGGCCGGATCACCGGGACTGCCCGCGAGGTGCCGTGGCCGTTGGGCACCGCGGTGTTGGCGGCGCGGACGGCCGATGCGCTGCATATCGCATTGATCGAGGGCGCGCAGATCGTCGACGGGCACAACCTGGCCGGCGAACCGCGCGGGTCATTCACGTTCGACGTGGCGGTCGGCGAGATGCGGACGGTCGACGTCGGTGTGGCCGACGAGCTGAGCAGGCGCGGCGCGTGGGCGCGCTGCAACCAGATCATCGGTGCGCTCGATGCGGCGTGCGATCTCACGGTGGCGCATACCGGCGCGCGGGTGCAATTCGGGCGTCAGCTCAACAAGTTCCAGGCCGTCCAGCATTCGCTGGCTGCGATGGCCGGAGAGATCGAACGTGCGCGCGCCGCAACCGCTTTGGCGGTCGCCGCGGCGGCCGACTACGGATTCGACCACCCTGCCACCGCCTATGCCGTGACGGTGGCGAAGGTAGCTGTCGGCCGGGCCGTCAGTCCGGTGACGACAATCGCGCATCAGTTACACGGGGCGATCGGCGTGACCGTCGAGCATCGGCTGTGGTTGGCCACCATGCGGGCACGCAGTTGGGTCGATGAGTTCGGCACCACAACGCAGCATGCACGGCGGTTGGGCCGCATGGCGCTGGCGGCCGACGATCCGTGGGACGTCGTCGTCAGCTATCCAGCACCTCGTTGACACGAGCCTCGACGACGGCTCGGTCACCGAGGTCGGCAAGGTCAATGCCGAACCGGTCGGTCAGCACGTCGAGCACCTCCGCTGCGGTGTCGAACCGGATTTTCTCGGTGTGCCCGGCGCGGTGGATGGCAAGATTCCGCCCACGCATATTCCAGCGGGCGTCTTCGGTCACCAGCGCCGCGGTCAGGCCTGTGACGAAGTGCGAGTGGGGATTCGTTGACACATACCAACTTCCGACTTCGAGATCGATTCGCGGCTGCGGGCGGGTGGTGAACGTGTACAGCGGCTGCCACGCATCGCCGATCTGGGCCTCCAACTGGAAGCCGTCGTCGCGCCCGCAGAGGCGGTACGGCTCATGGCGGGTGTCCTGCACCAGGCCTGCCTCCAACCGGATCGGCGAGGTCAGCGTCTGCCCGCCGAAGCCGACGTCGACGAGAAGAGGCCCGTCGACACCCGGCACCGCCACCGACAGCACCTGGTGCGTCTGCGCAGGAAGCGGGCCGCTGGGATTCATCCACACCACTCGGCCTGCGAAGCGTTGGACGCCAAAGCCCAACTCTTCGAGCACATATCCCATCAGTCCGTTGTGCTCGTAGCAGTAGCCGCCCCTGCGTCGGTGCACCAATTTGTCGATGAGCGCTGCGGCGCTCAGGTCGGCGACGGGGATGCCGAGCAACGGGTCGAGGTTTTCGAACGGGATGGATCGGTTGTGGGCCGCGACGAGTGCGCGCACCGTCTCGACTGTCGGTTCCGCCGGACCCCCGTAGCCGATCCGGCCGAAATAGGCCGCCACAGCTGAGACGTCTAAGGCATCGGCGACGTTCGTTGTCATGACGCCATGCTGCGCCCTCAACACCGGTTCAGGTCAAGCCGATGGGACACTGAGATGTGACCGCGCACTTGACCGAAAACTCCGGGAGGACCTGTTGGCCCGCTGGTCGGAGCCGCGTGCAACCATCACACGGTCACTCACCTGAACGAGATGCTCGCCGCGATCGATGAGCTCAGCAGCTAGTCGTAGCGTCAGCTGCCCGTCCACTTCGGCGGGCGCTTCTCCGCGAACGCGATGGCACCTTCCTTGGCGTCGTTCGACATGAACACCGGCGCCAGGATCTTGGTCTGCTTGTCCCACATCTCCTCTTCGGACCACTCTCGCGACTCGACGATGATGCGCTTGGTCGCCGCGACGGCAAGTGGTCCGTTGTCAGAGATCCGTTCGGCCAGGCCGATCGCCGCATCCAACGCAGATCCCGGCGAGGCCAGC
>JAVXWV010000714.1:0-5992 GCA_032230775.1 Mycobacterium sp.
CGAACTCGACCGCGTCAGCGCAGACCTCCCCGGTGCCATCACCAGGGCCCCCAGCGGCGGTCCGTGCAGGCCAGCGCCGTCGACCCTGCTGTTGGCGATCATGAGCGGCTTCGAGCGCCGCGGCCGCTGGAACGTGCCGAAGCGGATGACGACCTTTGCCCTGTGGGGCGGCGGCGTGGTGGATTTGCGGTACGCCGACTTCACGTCACCGGAGGTCGAGATTCACTCGTACTCGATCATGGGCGGCCAGACCATCCTGGTGCCGCCCGAGGTGAACGTGGACCTGCGCGGAGTCGGCGTGATGGGCAACTTCGACCAGAGCGTCAACGGCGAAGGAACGCCGGGAGCGCCCTGCGTGCGAATCCGCGGCTTTTCGCTGTGGGGCAGCGTCGGCGTCAAGCGCAAGAAGCGCAAGACGCTCTAGCGTCTCCTCCGCGAGCGTAGATAGTCGCCGACGACCGCTGCGCCCAATCCGTCCAGGTCCGGTACCACCACCCTGCCCTCGACGCGCCGTGCGACCTGATCGATGAACCGCGCCAGACCTGGATCACTGCCGAGCCGGAAGATCGTCACCTGTGCGCTCAGCCGTGCAACGTCATCGAACCCCTTGACCGTGTGTGCGATGGTCCGCGGGTGCGGCGGGTAATCGAAAAATACCGACGTGCCTTCGCCGTCGATGTCCTCCAGGTGTGCCGTGGGCTCACCGTCGGTGACGACGAGCACCACCGGCTGCGCGTTTGGGTGGCGGCGCAGATGCCGTCCGGCCAGCGCGAGCGCGTGATGCAGGTTGGTGCCCTGTTCGTAGACGCCCTCCAGCCCGGTGAGCTCGGCGGCCGTTACCGTGCGGGCATAGCGACCAAAAGCGATGATCTGCAACGCATCCGAGCGGAACCGGGTGCTAACCAGATGGTTGAGGGCCAACGCCGTGCGCTTCATCGGCAGCCACCGGTTCTCCATCACCATCGAGAACGACGTGTCCACCAGCAGTGCCACCGCGGCCTGGGTGCGGGTCTCGGTCTCGGAGATCTCGACGTCGTCGACCGTGATCTTCATGGGTATCTCCGCCACGCCAGCGCCTGCCTGCCGCAGCACCGCATTGGTCAGCGTCCTGGTGACGTTCCACGGCTCGGTGTCGCCGAACTGCCACGGCCGCGTGGCGCCCGTCAGCTCGCCTGCCGCGCCGGCACGACGGGTGTCACGTTCACCGTGCCGACCCGAAAGCTGTTGCGCCACATCACGCAGCGCCGCCTGACCCAGCTGACGCATCGCCTTCGGTGACAGCCGCCACTGGCCGTCGGAGCCGCGGTCAAGGAAGCCCTGGTCCATCAGCGCGCGCTCCAACTCGGCCAATGTCTTGGCGTCGACGGCTGCGTCGTCACCCAGCTGGCGGGCCAGCATCTCGAGGTCGACATCCTCCATCGTCGCGCCTGCGTAGCTTTGCGAGAGCGCCTCGGCGAGCTGCTCGAGCTCGGCGATATCGGCAAGCGCCTGGGTGCCCTCCCCCATGCCCATCGGATTGTCGCCGGAGAACCGCGACGAGCCCGACCAGTCCTCCCCCGGCCGGGCGGCCTGCAGGTGTGCATCCAGCCGGTTGAGCGCGTTCATCAGTGACGGTGAGCCGAAAGCCTGCTGCGCCAACGCATCCAGCTCGGCACGCTGGTCCGCTGACAAGCTGTTGCGGAACCGCTGCGCGGCGGCAGCCCGCTGGGCAAGCGAGTCCAGCAGCTCATCGACGTTGCGCGGGTTCTCCGGAAAGAACTCGCCGTGCTTGTCCATGAAGTCTTTAAAATCCTGCTCGGTGTCCTCGCCGCGGGAATGCTTGTCCAGCAGGTCATTCAGATCGTCGAGCATCTCGTTGACGCGCTGACGATCCTCGTCTGAGGCGTTCTCCAGCGCATCCTTCATCCCCGCAAAGCGCTGATCGAGCATCTCGCGGCCGAGCAGATCCTTGATCTGCTCGTATTTCTCCCTCGCCTCCTGGCTGCGCCAGTCGTAGTCGGACAGCTCCTGAACGGCCTTGGCGGGCGATGACGGCAGGGACTCGATACGCAGCTCATTGAACCTGGCGTCGTCATCAAGCGCGCGGGCCAGTTCCTTGCGCTCAGCAAGCACCGCCTCGTCGAGTAGCTTCTTGATCTCCTGCAACGTGCCGTCGAGGTTGTTGCGCTGCAACAGTTCCCGTCGCCTGCGGTTCGCCTCGGCGGCCAGCTTGTCCGCGCCGCGCATGTTCTGGGTGCCGCGACGCATCAGCTCGGACAGGGCCCGCCGCGGCGAGCTGCCCTCCATGACGTCCTGGCCGATCTGCTCAAGCGCCTCGCGCAGGTCGACGGGCGGCGCCAGCGGGTCGGGGCCGCCGGTGTATCGCGAATATCGCGACGTGTGTTTAGCCATAGACTGTTTCGCCGTCGCCGGATACCTTGTCGATGCGTTTCGCCAGATACAGTGCCTCCAGCGCCAACTCGACGGCCGCCGCGCGTTGACCGTCCGACTTTGCGCCGAGGCGCTGCTGAACCTGGGCGATCGCTGGCACCTCCGGCACCGCGTCGAGCACGGCCCTCGCCGACACCCGCTCACCCGTGGTGACCGCCGAACCGTTCTCGATGGCGGTCACCAGCGGTCCGACGTCGATCCCGCCAAGCAGCCGCTGCGCGGTGTCCGCGGTGGCCCGGCGCAGCAGGTGCTCGAGCACCGCCTGTTCGCGTCCCTCCTCGCCGGATTCGAACTCCAGCTTGCCGCGCAGCACGTCGATCACCGTGCCGAGGTCGCACACCCGGGCTACCGGATCCTTCTCACCGAGCACGGCGGAACGGTGCGTGGCGGCAGCGGCGACAGTCTCCGCGGCGGCGATCGCGAACCGCGCCGAGACACCCGACCGTTGGTCGATCGAATGCGACTCACGCAGGTGGCGGGCGAACCGGGCAAGCACCTGAATCAGATACTCGGGCACTTCGGCCGCCAGATGCGACTCCTGCTTGATGACACCCACCTCCGCTTCGAGTTCCAGCGGGTAGTGGGTGCGGATCTCGGCGCCGAATCGGTCCTTGAGCGGGGTGATGATGCGGCCGCGGTTGGTGTAGTCCTCGGGGTTGGCGCTTGCGACGACGACCACGTCGAGCGGCAGCCGCAGCGTATAGCCGCGCACCTGAATGTCGCGCTCCTCCATGACGTTCAGCATCGACACCTGGATCCGCTCGGCCAGGTCGGGCAGCTCGTTGATGGCGACGATGCCGCGGTGCGCCCGCGGGATCAGGCCGTAGGCGATGGTCTCCGGATCGCCGAGGCTGCGGCCCTCGGCCACCTTGATCGGGTCGATGTCGCCGACCAGGTCGGCCACGCTGGTGTCGGGGGTGGCCAGCTTCTCGAAGTAACGCTCGCCGCGGTGCCGCCACTCAACCGGCAGGTCGTCGCCCGAATCGGCGGCACGCCGGATCGACTCCGGCGTGATCGGGGTGTACGGATGCTCGCCCAGTTCGGCCCCTGCGATCACAGGCGTCCACTCATCGAGAAGCCCGGTCAGTGCGCGTAGCAGCCGCGTCTTGCCCTGTCCGCGTTCCCCGAGCAGCACCACGTCGTGCCCGGCGATCAGGGCCCGCTCCAGCTGCGGGAGCACGGTGTCCTCGAAGCCCAGGATGCCCGGCCACACTTGCTCTCCTGCGGCCCCTGAGCCTAACGCGGCCAGCAAGTTTTCCCGGATTTCCTGTTTGACGCCCCGCTCGCGATGGCCGGAGGCCTTCAGCTCTCCGACGGTCCGGGGCAGATCATGAGGTTGGGTCACCACTTCAAACTACGATACGACTAGACCCCGCGAGCGTGCGTGTCTGCACCGTCACACGCCGCGCAAAGCGGGCATTTTGTGCACGCTCGCGCGAGCCTGGGCCTGTCAGCCGACCTTGACCGACACCGTCACGGTCTGGGTTTTGGCAGGCAGTTTCGTGGTGTCCACAACCAGAAACTCGCCGGTGTCAGGCCTGCCATTGGCCAGTGTCTTGGGCTTCAGTTTGAACGGCGGCGTGTCCGAGGCGAGGCCGGCAAGGCCGAAGTCGCTGTCATTGGCGATCATCAGAGTCTTGCCGCCGTCGGGAGTGGCCAACCCCTCTATTTTGTCGTGCCCGAAGAATTCACCCTTGCCGTTCAGTTCGGTCAACAGTGCGCCGAGATCCAGTTTCAGTGTCTTGGACGCGACGGTGATGCCCAGCGGCTTGAGCTTGTCGACGGCGGCCGCATCAGTACTGACGCCGACCAGCGTCTCTATCGGCTTGCCGTCCAGCTGCAGGCCGCCCGCGTCGGCGCGGTACACGCCGCCGGGCACGGTGGCGTTGGGACCCACATCGGTGGCGTTGGAAATGTCGGCGATATAGATCTTCTTGTTGCCACCCGGTTGCAGCTTGCCGTCGCGTTCGTCGACCAGGAACTCCGTGTTGCTGATCGCCGTGATCTCGGACACCGCGACCTTGGTCTGCTGCGGGTTCGCCAGCGGGTAGAGGAATTCCTTGACGGCCTTGCTCTCGAGGTTCACCGTGACGATCCGGGCGAGCGGCACCGATTTCGCAGCACCCTCGAGTCCCGGTGTGGCCAAGGCCGATTGCATGATGCCGACGAGCGTCGTGCCGTCCGGCGTGATGGTGAGGCCTTCCATACCCTGATTGGGGCCGCGCAGCGACAATTCGCGCGGCAGAGTTCCGTTGAACGGCGAAAGCCGTTCGGTCTCTTTGCCATTCGCGTCGAAGTGGATGAGGAACGGCCCGTATTCGTCGGACACCCAGAAGGTGCCGTCCGGCATCGCAACCAGCCCCTCGGTGTCGAGGCCGTGATTCGACGGCGGAAGGGGCCGGCCATCTATCGTGACCAGATTTTCACCGGTGTTGGCCTGCGGATCGACCAGACCAACCAACTGCTCGCCGTCGGGACCCTTGAGGATGATGGTCTTACCTGGCGTCGCTGTGCCTTCGCTGAGTCCGAATACCGCGATCTGCGGGTGAAAGTCCGGTAACGGCAGGACCTTTTCGTTGTCGGTGCGACCGTCGACGTTGGGGCCCCGGTCGGTCATTCCGTAGATCTGGTCGTGCTCTCCCGGTACCGCCGCGATGGCCGAGCCGCCGGCACTGCTTTGGATCTCGACTCCGCCGACGGTCGTGATCGGCGGGGTATCGACGGCGTAAAGCTTGACCGCATCGGAGGTCGTCACCTGAAACTGGTCGGTGCCGGAGTAGCCCTTGTTCGGGGTGTAGACCATCGTTCCGCTGGGGCCGTACGTCAGCTTCCCGTTGGCGGGGGCACCGAATGCGACGGGCGTCGCGCCACCGGTGGCGGCCAACAGCTGTGCGGGTGTGATCGACAGCGGCTTATCGAGTTTGGTGGTCAACGGCTCCGGCGATGTGGACCCAGAGCAGGCCGCGCCCGCCGCCGCGACCGCCACGATCCATGCCACTACCAAAACCTTCCGACCAGTCAACATGACGCAGACCTAACACCTGCAGGTGTCAACCAGGTGAACGACATCTCAGTGCGCGAAGTGGCGAGCGCCGGTCAGATAGAGCGTGATGCCGGCCTTGGCCGCCGCCTCGGTGACGATGTCGTCGCGCATCGACCCGCCCGGATGGACGACGGCCTTCACGCCTGCGTCGGTCAGCGTCTCGAGCCCGTCGGGGAACGGGAAGAACGCGTCGGACGCCGCGACCGCGCCGACGACCCTGTCTCCGCCCCGCTCGACGGCGAGGCGGGCGGCGTCAACGCGGTTCACCTGGCCCATGCCGACGCCGACGGTCGCCCCGTCCTTGGCAACGACGATCGCGTTGGACTTCACTGCCCGGCACGTCCGCCACGCGAACTTCAAGTCGGCCAGCGTCGCGGGGTCAGCAGGTGAACCGGTGGCCAGCGTCCAGTTGACCGGGTCGTCCCCCTGCGCGTCGATCGCATCGCGCTGCTGCAGCAGCAGGCCCCCACTGATCTGGCGGAACTCGGCGCCGCCCTGCTGTGGCTCGGACGCGACAAG
>JAVXWV010000744.1:0-3854 GCA_032230775.1 Mycobacterium sp.
GGCGGGTCGGCCTGTGCGAGGGGAGCGGCCCCGACCGGGATCGCGATGCAGACGGCTCCCAGCAATGCAAAGCGGTTCAACATGGTTGTATTGGCGCCTCTCGTGGTCGGAATACAACGGATCTGTAACGGATCTGTCGCGAGGGAGCCTCTAATGGTGGGGTTGCGAAACGGTAAACGCACTGCAAACAGTTCCCGCCCGGTTCCCATCGAATGGGCGTCTTCCCACATGGGGTCTTGTCCACACCACAGAGAGACGCAATCGTCCCCACAGGATTACGAAAGCCGATGGACCACTACTGGAAATAGACCGTTGGCCGACAGTTCACTGTTTGGATACCTGTCCCGTCGACCGTAGTTCGCGTTAGCGCCCTCGAGACTGGACGGGGCTCCTCGACGTGGGTTTGGCTGCGGTGCGACCGCCCGCCAGCGGGTGAACCAGAACGCAACTGACCCTGCGAGACCGACTACCTTGGAGGAAACATTGAAGTCATCCCACGTGTTGGCCGCGTCGTTCTTCGCGCTCAGCGTCGGATTGGCAGGCGTTCCGACGGCCTCGGCCGATGACGTTGGGACCGACCCTTCTTCCGACGGGCCGGTGGTGGTAACCCCGGTGGACCCGTCGGACAACGCTACTGATGTCTCGGCGATGGCTTGCGGGACGTTCGCCGAGGCGCTGGACGGCTCCTCGAACTACTACGGGGAATTCGCCGACTCCTTCGAAGGGTCCGACTACTCAGATCCGGCTGTCGACAGCAGCAATACGGTGGGCAGGACGGCGCTTCGGCAATCGGCCGGTGTCGTCATGGACGCGGCGCAAACCCCGGGATTGGATCCTTCGATCGCCGATCCGATGCGGGTGTGGTCGCTCGGCGCCACCAAACTTCTCCTCAAGATGGGGCTGCGCATTCCCGGCGACAGCCTGAACAGCACCGCCACGGAGATGAACAACCAGGCTGAGAAGGTCCAACAGGCCTGCGCTGCGGCCGGGACGCACGCCTAAATCCGGTGAAACACTGTCTCGTTGGGGCGCTTGCGCTCAGTGTCGTGCTGGCCGGTTGCGGCGGGGGCGCCGCCTCGGGCGCGTCGCAAGCACCGAAGTTGGTGCCCGACTCTGCCCTCCCCGGGCTGCTTCTCAGCGCCGACGATGTCAACGCCATTATGGGGACGAGCGGGATGACGCCGCACAACCCCGTCTCGCAGATGGGTGATCACCGCAACCTCCTACCCAACCTCAACTGTCTGGGAGTCTGGCAGGTCAACGAGGCATCGATCTACGAGTCCAGTCACTGGAAGACGGTGCGCCAACAAATGCTTCGGGCACCGGACAGCGACCAGTGGGACAACCTCGTCGTGCAATCCGCGGTCTCCTATCGCACCGTCGATGCGGCCAAGGAATTCCTGACAGAGTCAACGGATCGATGGTCGAAGTGCGCCGACCACACCGTCAACATTCAGCTCAACGGCCAAACGTTGCCTGGATGGCGCAGCGGCGATCTCACCAAGACCGACACCCGGCTTGCGATGCCCTACACCCGAACCAGCGGCGACCAGATCAGGTCGTGCCAGCGTGCTCTCGCGCTCGTCGTCAACTTGATTCTCGATATCCAGGCGTGCAAGCCGCAGCAACAGACGGCGGTCACGCAGGCCGCTGACGTCGCCGACAAGATCGAGTCGAAACTGCCCAGATAGTCACCGCTCTCGGTCTAACTCCCGCTCCATCGATCCGCTGAGCGTCGCGGGGGAGGTTCCTTTCCGCATTTGCGCGCAACCTCGGAACCGGTGAGCCCCTGCTCTCGGGAACCGAGTTCGCCCGCTCCACACACAACCTCGATTGCTTGGGTTCGCGGCTGGTGCTGCCGCGTCAGGGCGAAGTAACTTGGCGCACAAGCAAAGCCCGACGTCGGGTTACCCTGGACGCATGAGCAGCCAGCGAGTGCCGGGCGGGGTGGTACACAAGCTGCCCGCGGACCTGCGCGAGGCGCTGATCGCCAACGGCACGGCGCTCGATGCCTGGAAGGACATCACACCCTTGGCGCGCAACGAGTTCATCTGTTGGGTCGAGGATGCCAAGCAAGAGGTGACTCGAAAGCGCCGCATTCGCCGGACCCAGGAGGAACTGGAGGAAGGCCAGCGACGGCCATGCTGCTGGCCGGGGTGCAAGCACCGCGAGCGCACCGGCAGCTAAGGGCCCGCCGCCCGCGCGTTCTGTCAGACGAATTGCTGTCCGCCGTCGATGTCGTAGGTTGCGCCGGTGAGTGCGGTGTTGACCATGAGATGTATTGCGAGCGCGGCCACGTCGTCGGGCGTGACGACGCGTCCGATCGGCAGCGTCGATCTCAACTCCTCGCGGCGGTTGTCGAGTTGATCGCCTAGTAGCGAGGCCGAGAGCGGGGTGTCGACGAAACCCGCGGCGATGAGATTGACGCGGACGGGTGCGATTTCGAGGGCGAGCGCTGCGGTGAATGGAGGCAGTGTTGCGGTTGCCGCTGAGACGATTCCGAGATGGTGGTCGATGCGGCGACCGCCTGTTCCGCCCATCAACAACAGCGATCCACCCGGCCTCATCTTGGGTTGGGCGATGCGTGCGACTTGGAGGCCGAGGACGACGTGTCCGCTGAGCGCCTCGCGGACGTCAGCGGCATCCATTTCCAGCATCGGACCGTATGTCGGGCCGCCAGCGGTGACCAGTATGTGGTCGATCGTTGTCGTCACTGATTCGAAGAACTGCGCCAAGGCTTCCGGATCGTTGGCGTCGAACGCCGCGGTGCGCTGCGCGCTGACGTCGGCCGCAGCCGCCTTGAGACGCTCGGGATTACGCCCGGTCAAAATGACGTCGGCGCCTTCTAGGCGGGCACGGCGGGCGGTTTCGAGTCCGATACCGGCGCTTCCACCGAGGAGGACGACGGTCTGCCCGGCGAGGTTCATGGGTTCTCCGATCGATATCGCGGCCGCTACGAGTGGCACCTTGGAAGGTCTCTCTAGCGTCCCATCGATGTCGCGCGCACATGGCGACACGTCCCATTGCGAATGAAGCGCGCCAACATTCTGATCACGACGCCGGTACAGGTTTGGGGCTCAGGCAGGTTTGGCGACACCGTTAAGGACAGCGTTAACGATCGTGGTCGTCTCGACGTTGTCGAGGGTGTCCGGGGACAGCAAGGTGCGAGCGTGGACCAGACCGATGAGAAGCTCGAAGACCAGGCGGTGATCGCTCCCGGGTGGGAACACCGCGTGCGACCGCGCGCTCGACGATCACCGCTAACACGGCCTGATACCTCTGCTCGGCCACGCTCAACTCCCTCATCTAGGGAGTGTCAAGGATCAACCGAAGTAACCGTCAAGCATCAGCCGAGGTCATACAGCGGGTAAGCGCCCCCGGCAGGACTCGAACCTGCGACCAACCGCTTAGAAGGCGGCTGCTCTATCCGCTGAGCTACGGGGGCGGCGCACCCATCTTGTCGCATATGCGGCCGGAGAGTTTCACCGCCATCAGGTGAAGCAAAGATCGGCGCGTGCCAGTGCATCAAAGTCCAGTTCCGGGCTATGTGGGCGGACCGCAACGGGACGCACATGGCGCATCGGTCACGCTCCGGATTGCGCCCAGCAGGAACGGCCAGCTAGCAGGAGCTCTGGAGGCTGCCGCATTCCGCGAGCTGCCGCGGGCAGTTGCCCGTTGACCTCAGCGGAATTGTCGGCATGAACGCTTGCGCTGAGTCCGGCGCCCTGGGGCGCGCCGTTCCCTGTGACAGCCTTTAAAGGCACACCGCGCCACCGGGCAGCGGACTAGCGTGGTGACAGTAACTTCGGCGTAGGGAGGGGAGCGACGGGCATGAACGACGTGCCGGAACTCGA
>JAVXWV010000097.1:0-6403 GCA_032230775.1 Mycobacterium sp.
ATTTCGATGTCGGGGAGGTAGTCGGCAATCGTGTTGAACATGATGGTCAGCTCTTTGCGCGCCAGGTTGGCGCCGATGCAATAGTGCGGGCCGTTTCCTCCAAAGCCCAGATGGGGGTTGGGGTCGCGCTGAATGTTGAAAATGAAGGGATCGGCGAAGCCGTCCTCGTCGTAGTTGGCCGAGCTGTAGAACAGTCCCACTCGTTGGCCCTGCTTGATCCTCACGCCCCCGATTTCGGCATCCCGGCGCGCCGTACGTTGGAAGACATGGACGGGGCTTGTCCAGCGGATGATCTCGTCCGCCGCAGTCGTGGGCCGGGTCCGCTTGTAGAGCTCCCACTGTTCGGGATGGTTAAGCAGAGCGAACATGCCTGCCGATGTTGCGTTTCGAGTCGTCTCGTTGCCGGCAACCAGCAACAGCAGCATGAAGTAACCGAACTCGATTTCGCTGAGTTGGTCACCGTCGGCGTCGGTGGCGACTAGGCGAGAAATGATGTCGTCGGCTGGATTCTTCTTACGCTCTGCGGCGATCTCATACGAGTAGCCCATCAGCTCCGTCATCGCCAGCATGGGATCCTCGACGCAGTCGGGATCTTCGGCGGCCATGATGACGTTCGACCAATGGAACAGCCGCTCATGGTCGTCGGGTGGCAAGCCGACGAGATCGGCGATGGCCTTCAGCGGCAACTGGTGTGCAACGTCTTCGACGAAGTCCCCCTCGGACTTCTCCGCTGCGGCGGTGACGATCTCGCGGGCGGCCGTCGTCAAACTCTCCTCAAGTTTGGCGACGCTGCGCGGCGTGAAGAGCCGCGAGATCAGCTTGCGTAGCCGCGTGTGCACAGGCGGGTCCGAATTGTGCATGAGGATCTTGGCCGCCTCCAGCTGCTCGGCAGCCATGTCGTTGGCATACCGCATGACACAGCCGTTCAGATGCGACGACCACGCATCGGGGTCACGTGAAATCTCGCGGATATGGGCGTGCTTCGAAATCACCCAAAATCCGCCATCGCGGAATCCCCCACCCCTGTCCGGATCTTGCGCGTTCCACCACACCGGTGAGGTCTGCCGCACCGCGCGAACTGTTCGACGGGCAGGCCGCGAGCCAGCAGGCCGGGGTCAGTGAAGTCAAAACCCTCTCCGAAGTCGAGGTCGGACTGCACGTGTGGTGATGTCGTCATTTATAGAGCTCCTGAGCCGTCGCCAGCGCTTGCAACTTCTGCATGGGGCGTGACAACCACACCCCATGTGAGTTACCTTACATCGCGTAAGGTAATAGTGGGACCGGCCGCACACGACGATTGGGACGCACGACTTGACCAACGATCCCCTGCGCACGCTCTTCGATCTCAACGATCGCACCGCCATCATCACCGGAGGAACCCGCGGCATCGGCATGGCCATCGCCGAGGCCCTGGTGAGCTGCGGCGCCAACGTTGCCGTTGCAAGCCGCAAACCCGAAGCCTGCGCCGGCGCAGCGGACAAATTGCAATCCCTGGGTAGCGGCAAAGCACTGGGGGTACCCACCCACCTCGGTGACATCGAAGCGATCAACCGACTGGTCGCGGCCACCGCCGAGGAGTTCGGCGGCGTCGACATCGTCATCAACAATGCGGCCAACGCGTTGGCTCTGCCGCTCGGTGAAATCACCCCGCAAGCCTGGTCGAAATCCTTCTCGGTGAATCTGCAAGGCCCGGTATTCCTCGTCCAGGCGGCCCTTCCCTACCTGCGGGAAAGCCGGCACGCCGCGATCCTCAATGTCGTCTCGGCCGGGGCTTTCATCTTCTCGCCGATGGTTTCGATGTACTCGGCGGCCAAGGCCGCCATGGTCTCCTTCACCCGATCCATGGCCGCCGAATTCGCCTCACAGGGAATCCGCGTCAACGCCCTGGCCCCAGGTTCGGTGGACACCGACATGGTGCGCGGGAACCCACCAGAGTTCATCGACGCCATGAAGGCCTCGGCATTCATGGGTCGCATCGCCGATCCATCCGAAATGATCGGTCCCGCACTACTACTGGTCTCCGATGCCGGCAGTTTCATCACCGGCCAAACCATCATCGCCGACGGCGGCATGGTGCCCCGGTAATCGCCCACCACGGAAAGGTCCCGATATGACTGTTGACAGCGCGACGACGCGCGAGACGAACAAGCAGACGTTACGGCGAGCGATGAGTGGCATTACAGCCCTCGATGCCGACGCGGTCCTTGCTGAACTGCACGACTCACCAGCCTTCGAGCTGCCCTTCGAACCGTCGGTGCCCGACTGTGATCGCGACAGCTTCTTTCAACTGCTGGCGATGATGTTCGTGATGTTCAAGAAGTTCGAAATCACCATCACCGACGTCTACGACCTCGTCGATCCCGACACGCTGATCGCGCGATACCAAAGCGACGCCGAGGGGCGCGACAAACCCGTTGCGTATCAGAACGAATACATCGGTATCTTCCGCTTCGTCGACGGAAAGATCACGTACTGGCGGGAATACGCCAACCCCGACGCATCGCATGCCGCAATCGCGAAGTTCGCCGACGACGCGCCCGCGGTCAGCGCATGAGCGCTGACCCAGTCACTGCAACGTCTGCCCTAGACGTCGAACGACTCGACGACGGCGCCCTCGTCGTCCTCACCATCAACCGTCCCCACCGCCGAAACGCACTCGACTCACAAACTTTGGCAGAACTGCATCGGCTCCTCGACACCGTAAACGGCGATCCCGCCGCCCGAGCGGTGGTACTCACCGGCGCCGGCAGCGCCTTCTGCGCAGGCGCCGACATCAAGGCCCAACCCGACGATCTCATCGACGCCGCAGCCACACCTCAAACCGCCCTGCAGGCGGCAGCCACCTCGACGGTGGCCATCACGTTCGCCGCACAGGAACTCATGGCGTCGGCTTTCGAAAAAATCCACCGGCTACGTCAGCCCGTGATCGCCGCCATAAACGGGTATGCACTCGGAGGAGGCTTCGCACTGACACTCGCCTGCGACATCCGGATCGCGGTACCGCAAGCAACCTTCGGCGCCGTCTTCATCCGACACGGCGTCTCCGCCTGCGACATGGGCACCAGTTACCACCTACCACGACTGGTGGGAGCCTCCAGAGCCGCAGAACTCATGCTCACCGGCCGCGTCTTCGACGCCACCGAAGCCGCCGCAATCGGCCTCGTCCTCGGCGTCGTCGACGACAACGAGTTACGCGCCACCGCCGTCGCCAAAGCCCGCGAAATCGCCTGTCACTCACCGCTCGCCGTCTGGATGACCAAGGAAACCATGTGGCAAACCGTCGATGCACCCAGCCTGCGCCACGCGCTCGACATCGAGAACCGCACCCAGGTCATGTGCACCACCAACGGAGACCTGGCGAACTCCTTCGCCGCCTTCCGCGAAGACGGCACACCCCAGTGGAACCCGCTGTGACACACGCCCAACACAAGACTGTCAGGAGCAACGAGATGCAACCAATCATCAACTACCAGAACAAGACTGTCGTCGTCACCGGAGCCGCTACCGGAGTAGGCGCCGCCCTCGTCGATAAACTGCGAGCTGCACACGCCGAACGGATAATCGCCCTAGACATCAAGCCGTGCAACGGGCCAATAGACCAGTTCATCCTCGCCGACCTATCCGATCCGTTCGCCGTCGACGACGCAGTCCACCGGCTTCCCGAAAGCATCGACGTCCTGTTCAACAACGCCGGTGTTGCAGCCACACTGCCCCTACCGGTTGTTATGGGCGTCAACGTGCTGGCACCGCGCAGACTCATCGCAGGCCTTCACCTGCGGATGCCTCCAGGAGGCGCCGTAGTCAACACCGCATCGACCGCTGGCGGCGGGTTCATGGAGCGAATGGCGCAGATACTCGAATTGCTCGCAATCGACGACTGGCGCGAGTCCCTGGACTGGGTCGAGGCACACCCAGAACTGACCCAAAACCCCTACGGGTTCTCCAAAGAGTGCACGCAGGTGCTTACCCTGCTGCAGGCTGCACCACTTGCCAAGCGCGGCATACGAATCAACAGTGTCTGCCCAGGGCTCGTCGACACCCCCTTGATCACCGACTTCCAAACATCCATGGGAGCACCGATTCTTGATTGGATGACCAGCCAAAGCGGCGGCCGAAAAGCCACCCCAGGCGAGATCGCCGATGCGCTCGCTTTCCTGGGCTCCGATGCCGCTTGCTACATCAACGGAACCAATCTGCTCATCGATAACGGTTTTTCAGCAGCCATCACCACTAACCAAATCGATTACTCGAACATGCCGGCTATCGACGCGTTGACCAACTCATCGGCATGACCGCCCCGCCACACATCCGGCGCCCGCTGGCTTCCCCATGCCCTGACTTAGGACATTTTAGTGTCGTCGGCGTTTGTCGATTCTGGTGATCGCTTCGCGGAGGTCGTCGGGTAGTGGGTCGGCGGCGGTGAGGATTTGGCGGCTGGCGCGGATTTGCACGGTACGGTAGCGGCGGGCGGTACGCACGAATTTTTTGATACTCCAACTAGTTTGGTGCTCGATCCAGTGCGATACGGCTAGGGCGGCGAACACAATGGTCAAGTGCGCGTCGATGGATTCGCGTTTGTGGTGGTAGACGGGTCGGGCCTGCAGGTCGTGCTTGGACATCCGGAAGGCATTCTCGATACGCCACAACTGGTGATACGCGTCGATGACGAACTCCGCGCCGACGCCAGTGAGGTTGGTGGTGTAGCCCTTCAGCCCGGCCAGGCCGCGGGCTTTGGCTTCCAGTTCCCGGTTGACTGATTTAGCGGCGCCGGTGAGCTTGATGAAGCGGTTGCGTTTGACCGAGGCATGCCCGTCGACGGCGCGTTGGGCTTTGGCGACCTGCTCGTCGATACCCCGCAGTGTGCGCCGCGCCCGGTCATAGCGGTACTGGTAGTAGACGACCCGATCCGCGATCCCGCGCGCCTTCTCACTGCTGGTGGTCGGCCAGGGCTGGGTGAAGACCTGCCCATCGGGGATTGCTTCGTCGGGGTGTGTGTCGCGCCATTCGCGCACCACATCGGGTACGAATGGGATGCGGGTGCCCAGGATGAACGACAGCTCCGAGGCTTGCAGGGCGATCTGGTTGGCCCCCGAGATCATCCCGGCGTCGGCCACCACGGTCACATCGGTGAGCTGGTGGGCGGCCTTGAAGGCGTTGATCACCGGCAGCATGGTCGCGGTCTCGGCTTTGTTGCCTTCGAAAGCTTCCACCGCCAACGGGAACCCCGCGGCGTCGGTGAGCAGTCCGATGGTGATCTGCGGTTCCAGGCGCCTCTCCTTAGAGAACCCCGGCTCACGGAACCCGTCTGCGGCATCGGTTTCGAAGTAGAGGGTGCTGACGTCGTAAAGCACCAGACTGGCTGGCCCCAGACCAGCATGAGCGGCGCAAGCTTTCGATAGTGCTTGGCGCACAGTTGGTTTGGCGAACATCGGCAGGTGCCGGGTCACGGTGCGGTAGTCGACCGGCTCGACTCCGGTTTCGCAGAGCACCCGCAAAGAGTCGATCTTGCTGGTCGGTTCGATGATCCGTGCCAGCACCAGATCGCGGAACACCTCATCGCCACCGCTGGCCTTATCGAAGCCGAGCACCCGGTAGGCCTGGCACAACGCCTCCCAGAGGTGGCTGGACTTCGAGGCGACGATCTCCAACGGCTCGCCGTCCGCCCCGGCGATGTGCAGCCCGAGGTCGAGTGCACCCTGGCCCTGGGCCAACCGCTGACGGGCGGCGGCCTTGAGAGCTTCGACTTCGCCGCCGTCATGGGCTGAGCCCAAGTGCTCGATCTGGCGCGAACCGCGCCGGGTGGACCACACAATCTGCACAGCGGTCGCGCCCGAGGCGGTCTTCACGGTGCGCACGTAAGCCACCACAGCACCCTACGAGCCAAGATTTAGTGTGCAGATTCTCGGCCCGACGACCAACAAACTGCAGATCAACGACCCCCAACAACGACGGTAACGGCCGAAAAATGTCCTAAGTCAGCAGACCGGCGCCGGGTGGGCGCACCGTGGTGCGTGAAGATTCGGCGGTGGTCACCTGTTGTGCTCGGGTCAGGCGCGGCGGGATCATGATGGTGTTCGTCGTGGTTGTCCCCGGAAAGACCTTGGTGCTTTGAGCCTGTAAGTCAGCATGGTGGCGGAGGGCTTCCACGGGAACCGTGGATTGGTGCCTTGAGCCCGTGCGTCAGACTTCCGACTTTCCTGCCCTTCCCACGACGGACACCTTCACACAGTGGGCCACGGGAGAAGGGAGTGGTCTAAAACGGGTTAGGTCTCATTCAGCGGGAACACGCCAGGTTCACGCTGAATGATCGGGTCGCCAGCCGTTACATCGGGTCGCCCATCCCATCCAAGCATTAGCCGCGAAGGGCGGACGCAAACAGCGCGGGAAGTTTGCGCCAGCTGGG